>JBEDKT010000105.1:0-5388 GCA_041172025.1 Bacteroidota bacterium | reverse complement strand
TTATATAGCAAGTGACAGGCAAGATAGCAGGGGCGGTTTAGATATTTACAAAGTAGTATTATCCCCTTTAACCCGCGCTAATAAAACATATTACTTTAATGGATTTATTGCCGACGCAACTACAAAGAAACCATTAGCGGGTGTCGTAAATTTAGTAGACCCAATTGCTACAGAAAATTTCATGCAAATAAATGTAGACAGTACTGGTTATTTTGTATTAGCCTTACCTTATTTTGATAGTTTAGGCATTCGCATTAATAGCGAAGCACATGAATATGCTAGCATGCTTATTTCAGCAGACAGTTTGAATAAAATGTCTGGCGATACTTTTAATTTTTATTTAGCTGCTATTGAAAAACAGTATTCAAAAAAATTCAACAACGTATTTTTTGATTTAAATACTGCCCAATTAAAGAAAAGCGCTAGCGTTGAACTTGACGCACTAGTTAGTTATTTAAGCACTACTCCAAATGCTACTATTTTAATTGAAGGCCATACCGACAATACAGGAACAGTCGCTTTTAATTTGGCCCTTTCTTCACAACGTGCCCAAGCCATTGCACAATACCTAATAGCAGGAGGCATTAATAAACTTCGCATTAGTACCCAAGGCTATGGAGCAACTAAGCCAGTAGCTAGTAATGATACTGAAGCAGGCCGCGCGCTAAATAGGCGTACTGGTTTTACTATTACTATTCAATAAGCAAGTATTTATACGCTGTATTACCTGCAATAATTAAGGGATGTTTGTTAAATGACAGACGAACTATTTTATACGATTGCCTTCTCCTTACTTCCTGGATTTAATAATACAAACAGGAAAATAATACTTGAAAATTTTGGATCTGCCACTGCAGTTTTTGAAGAAAGAAAAAAAGCGCAACATGCATTCCCCGTTTTTGATTTGGTACATAAAAATATTTTACTTGGCCCTTGGCCTTTACAAGATGCTGCAGCCGAAATAAAATTCATGGAACAACATGGCATACAGGGCTTATCGGTTTTGCATAAAAATTATCCCGATAGGCTTGTGCACTGTCCCGACCCTCCTACTGTTTTGTATATTAAAGGTGAAAGTAATTTTAACCTGCCTCAATTAATTAGTATAGTAGGTTCCAGGCAACATACTATTCAAGTAAATAAAGTAATCCATACATTATTAGAAGGCTTAGCCCATTTAAGAATTGGCGTTATAAGTGGGCTAGCATTGGGTGTGGACGGCATCGCACATGAAAATGCACTTAAACAAAATATACCCACTTGGGGTGTGTTAGCACATGGGCTTCAACAAGTTTATCCCATTCAACACCGCAGGCTTGCTATTAAAATGCTAGACAAGGGTGGGCTTATTACAGAATATACAAAAGACATTAACCCACTCCCGTTTTGTTTTCCGCAACGTAACAGAATAGTAGCTGGCATGAGTGATGCTACTATTGTAGTTGAAACTGATATAAAAGGAGGGAGTATGATTACAGCAAACTTGGCAGCCGGGTATAACCGAGAAGTGTTTGCAGTGCCTGGTAAAATTCACGATACCAAAAGCGCTGGTTGTTTGTTTTTAATAAAGGAACAAAAAGCAAATATGTTCTATGACCCAATTGATTTTTTGGAAAAAATGAACTGGCCTGCAAAAAACGAAATCGTTACAGAACAAGTGCAACTGACATTGGTTTTGGACCCTACTGAACAAGCCCTTTTAGCATTAATTGAACAAAAAGGCCCCATACATAAAGACCAAATCTGCACCGAATTGGCCATGCAAAACGCCCAGCTTGCTACCCACCTTTTACACCTTGAATTGTCGGGATATATTCATTTGCAGGTAGGGAACACGTATAGTAGGCTGTAAATCAGCCTTAAAAAAGGATTTTGCAAAAATTACCCAAGGCCCTATCTTTGCCTATGGCAACAAGAAATTCTACAAACACCCCCCGCATCTTTGGTAAAGGCTTAACTTTTGACGACGTATTGTTAATGCCCGCTTATTCTGAAATACTTCCTTCTGAAGTAATAATTCATGCTCATTTAACCAAAAACATTCAGTTACATACACCCATTTTGTCTTCTGCAATGGATACTGTTACCGAGGCTAGCTTGGCAATTGCATTAGCACGTGAAGGTGGTATTGGTATTCTGCATAAGAATATGAGTATCGAACGTCAAGCTGAACAAGTACGTAAAGTTAAAAGAAGTGAGAGCGGAATGATTGTTGACCCTATCACTTTAGAAGTGAGTGCCACTATTGGTGATGCATTAAAACTAATGAAGGATAATAAAATAGGGGGTATACCTATCATTGATAAGAATACTAAACTTGTTGGTATTTTAACCAACCGTGATTTACGTTTTGAAACCGATCGCAAACGTAAAGTGAGTGAAGTGATGACTAAAGAAAATTTAATCATTGCTCCTGAAGGAACAGATTTAAAGAAAGCAGAAAAAATATTACGTCAATATAAGATTGAAAAATTACCTGTTGTAAACAAACAAGGAAAATTAATTGGCTTAATCACCTACCGCGATATTTTACAATTAAGTGCCTTCCCAAATGCCGTAAAGGATAAAATTGGACGTTTATTAGTTGGTGCCGCTTTAGGTATTACAAAGGATTTAATAGAACGTGCAGCTGCATTACAAAGCGTGGGTGTTGACATTGTTTCATTGGATAGCGCACACGGACATAGCAAAGGTGTTATTGAAGCATTAAAATTATTAAAGAAGACATACAAAAACTTACCAGTAATTGCAGGTAACGTTGCAACAGGGGCTGGTGCTTTGGCATTAGCAAATGCAGGAGCTGATGCAGTTAAAGTTGGTATTGGACCTGGTTCAATTTGTACTACACGTATTGTTGCTGGTGCAGGTGTTCCGCAGTTGACAGCTATTATGGAAGCTGCGAAAGCATTGAAAGGAAAAAACATTCCAATTATTGCCGACGGAGGTATTCGTTATACAGGTGATATGGTAAAGGCATTAGCCGCAGGTGCCAATTGCGTAATGATGGGTAGCATTTTTGCAGGAACGGAAGAAAGCCCTGGAGAAACAATTATATACGAAGGAAGAAAATTCAAAGGATACCGTGGCATGGGAAGTATTGGTGCAATGGGACAAGGAAGCGGCGACCGTTATTTTCAGGAAGACACTTCGGATACAAAGAAATTTGTACCAGAAGGAATTGAAGGGCGTGTTGCTTACAAAGGAACATTGAGTGAAATTATTTACCAATTTGTAGGAGGGCTTAAAGCAGGTATGGGTTATTGCGGTGCCAAAACGGTAAAAGATTTACAAAATGCAACTTTTGTTCAAATTACCAATGCGGGTATGAGAGAAAGTCACGCACATGATATTGATATTACTAAAGAAGCCCCTAACTATAGTAGAAAATAATTAATCTCAATTGCCTAAGTAACACTTAATGGTTGATTTAAATACAAGTGCCTAGGTAATTGAAAAGAAATACGCCACCCTTGAAAAAAATATTTTTTTTAAGCTTACTTTTTATTTTCGTTGGCTTTACCGCTAATGCAAATAGTGCTTTGCCTGCTAATAAAATGCAAATAAGTATTTTAACCTGCGCCGCTGGGGAAGATATTTACACAGCATGGGGACATACAGCTATTAGGGTGATAGATTCAGTGAATAACACCGACCTTGTTTATAATTTTGGCACCTTCGATTTTAACGAGCCTTTTTTCCTTGCAAAATTTGTAAAAGGAAGTTTAGAATATTTTATTTCAGTAAACCGGTATGGTGATTTTTTAGCAGAATACCAATACTATAGTCGCGATGTAGTAGAACAAGTTTTAAAACTAACCGACGAAGAAAAAGTAAACTGGCATAATGCCTTACAAGTAAACCTTGTTGGAGCGAACCGTTTTTACTTGTACAATTTCATTACCGACAATTGCACCACACGTGTAAAGGACGGCCTATTTAAAAATTCAAATAGGCAGCCAGCACATATCCCAGTTAATTCATTCAGAGACGAAATCGTAAAAGCACCCTACCAACAAGGAATCCCCTGGATAGGATTTGGAATTGATTTATTATTGGGCGCTTATTCGGACCAACAACCCGACCATTTTAAATCAGGATTTTTACCGCCCCTATTCTTCAACCAACTAGCAAATATTAAAGGACTTGTAATAAAAACAAATACCAACAAGTTTTCTGGGGCAACTGCTAATTCACCAATTAACCAACCTTTTATTGTGCTGGTTTGTATTTTCCTTTTTTATGCTTTTGTATCAAAATGGAATACTTTACTAACACAACGCATCGCAAAACTTATTGACGTACTATTATTGTTTTTATTTGGAATAGGTGGATGCTTAGTATTTTATATGAGTTTAATTTCATTGCATACTGCTTGCTATGAAAATTTTAACCTTATGTGGTTGCATCCTGCATATTTAATTGCACTCGTATTATACTTCCTCCCTCAAAAATGGATTGGGCAAGCTGGCATGCTATTTTTTAGCGCTATAATTGGTTTATTAATTACTAGCTACTGGTTACCACAGCAATTTTCAAAAGAGGTTTTTGCACTTATGGCAATTGCACTGCTTTTAAATTATAGGCTTATTATAAAAGGACATTATGCAAAAATTGTATAATTACGGTAATGACACATTAAGCTATATTGATGAAGGTGTTGGCCCTGTCACTATTTTACTAATACATGGCTTTGGGGAGGATAACCAGGTTTGGGCAAATCAAGTTGCATTTCTTTCAAAGCAATTTAGAATTATCGCCCCAAATTTACCCGGCGTGCATTGTAAGCCGCTGCCAATGCAACCTAATAGCACGCCCACAATTAGCCAGTACGTGGAAGTTTTGCATGCACTCATGCATCATTTACAAATTGAACAATACTTTATTATGGGGCATAGCATGGGTGGCTATATTGGGGGCGCATTTGCCGACTATTACACCAACCATGTGCAAGGATTAGGGCTTATTCATTCAACCAGTTATGCGGATACTGAGGTGAAAAAAGATAGCCGTTTAAAAGTAGCATCATTTTTACAAGCGTTTGGCACACGCCAATTTTTAGAAACCGCCACGCCTAATTTATTTGGCCCCGGTTTCAAACAAGCACATCCCGAGCAAATTCAAAAAATTATAGAAAGTGGAAGCGATATTAGCTCCGAGGCTATGATTCAATTTGTAATGGCAATGCATAACAGAAAAGCCTTTACCCATTTACTGGTGCAAAACAAATTACCTATACTAATGGTAATAGGAGAAGCCGATATGGCTGTGCCGCTTGAAGATGCTTTAGCCCAAGCTAAACTTTTAGCTCCCAAAAACGTTATACAACTTAAAGGGATTGGACATATGGGCATGCTTGAAGCTAGCCAACAAGTTAACGAGGCCATTGTT
>JBEDKT010000104.1:0-7603 GCA_041172025.1 Bacteroidota bacterium | reverse complement strand
ACCATAATATTGGTGCTCTTCTTACTTTCTTGAATACCCCTGTATACTAAGGCTGTAATTAAAACAACAATAATAAAAGCAGGGACATTTAATATTACTCTCCAAGCTCCAATCATGGGCGCGTTGGTAACAGCATCGTAACCAATACGGGCTAATTTGCTAAATGTTTCAGGAGTACCTCCTTTAGCCAAATGTGCTAGCGCTTCTTCGTATCCAATTTGCGCTTGTTCAAAATTGGTTGCCAACCATCCTGGCAAGTGAATATTAAAGCCTTCTAATAAATTTACAAAATAACCACTCCAGCTAATGGCAACTACTATATTACCAATTGCATATTCTAAAATTAAAGCCCATCCAATAATCCATGCAACTAATTCACCAAACGTTACATAGGCATAAGTATAGGCACTACCTGCAATTGGAACACGACTAGCAAATTCGGCATAACATAATGCGCTAAACCCACAGGTGATTGCAGTTATTACAAATAATATTGAAATACCTGGCCCGCCATGAAATGCAGCGGTACCAATTGTTGAAAATATACCCGCACCTACGACAGCAGCAATTCCCATAAAGGTCAAATCCTTAACGCCTAAAACTTTCTTTAATCCATTTGCACTATGCGCATCACTAAATCCTGCTTCCGCATCTTGTACAATTTTTTCGATCGATTTTTTTCTGAACAGACTCATCATTTCGTTAGGGGTTATTGATTTCGATTCATTAAATAATTTGCTAGTTCAATTAGTGGTTGCTTACGAGCCGACACTACCGCAATGGATTCTAAATGTTCAAAAGCTTTTTGTAAATATTTTGCTTTTAAATTTTCAGCCCATTCTTCAACTCCGCAATCCTTAAATATTTGTAATACCCTTTCCACTTTGTCTTCGCTATTTGAAGTCATTAGTTCATTTAAGGTTTTTAATTGACTTTCATTTGCAACAGATAAAGCATGAAGTAGTAAGAATGTTTTTTTATTCTGTTTAATATCGCCACCTGGTTCTTTACCAAAAATTGCAGCATCCCCAAATGCATCCAAATAATCGTCCTGTATTTGAAATGCTATCCCAATATTTTTACCAAACTCATATAAATGTTTGCAATTACCTTCTCCTGCCCCACCAACAATGGCACCCATTTCTAAACTTGCTGCTAATAAAACAGAAGTTTTTAAAGTAATCATATGAATATATTGCTCCAAATTCACACTATCCATTTTTGAATAATCCATATCCAATTGCTGGCCTTCACAAACTTCCTTTGCTGTTTGGTTAAAAAGTTTCAGTACCAGTGGAAGGTGCGCTGGTTGAATTTTTTGCATGTATTCATACGCACGTATAAGCATAACGTCCCCAACAAGTAAGGCTGTATTGTTATCGTATTTTGTATGTACTGTAGCCTTGCCTCTTCTTACACTTGCTTCGTCCATCATGTCGTCGTGCACCAAGCTAAAATTGTGAAATAATTCAACTGCATTGGCTAACTCAAAGGCGTCAGGATGTAACTCATTAAAAAGCTCATTGCCAAGTAAACAAAGGACAGGCCTAATTCTTTTGCCGCCAATATTTAAAAAGTATTCGCCAGGTTCGTATAATGAAACTGGGTTGTTTGGGAAATGAGCGCCCTCAAACGCTTTGTTAAATTGTAGAGATAATTCTTGGAAACTATACATAGTACAAACCTAACCAAATTTTAGCATTTTATAAACAGCCTTTTTGACCTATTTACCCTTAAATTTGTGTTCCCCCAATACAGGAATTATGAAAATGAAACAATCGTTAGCCCTGATCTTATTGTTATTAGTTGTCAACTCCGTTTTTTCTCAAGAATATACACTTGATAAACCTAAAAAGTTAAACGAAACTTATTCAAGCCCATATAATAAAGCGATAGGTGTGAAAATGTACCCAAGTGCTATTTCCTATAAGCAGTTTACTAAACAGAATAAAGCATTTGAAGCTTTGGGTTATTTTACCTTAGACGGCTTTCGTGCAACCGTTTTATTTGAAAAATATAGCCCAATTGGTGATATTGAAAACCTAAGTTGGTATGTAGGATACGGAGGCCACTTAGGCCTTTGGAGTGAAGAATGGAAAAAATCTAATCCGAATCACAAAGCAGGTATCGCTTTAGGTGTGGACGGAATACTAGGTATTGATTATAAGATTAAAACTGCACCCTTAAACCTAAGTATTGACTGGCAACCTTCCTTTAATTTTGTGGGTAGTAGTTATTTTGAAAGTGGCTGGGCTGGAATTGGAGTCCGTTATACTTTTTAGTTTCGGTTTATACTGAATAAAGAATCAACAAATTGGTCTTTATCAAATAAAACTAAGTCCTTTATTTGTTCTCCTACGCCAATATACTTAACAGGAATTTTACATTGATGTGCAATAGCTAGCACTACACCGCCTTTTGCAGTACCATCTAATTTTGTGATAGCCAATGCATTTACGTTTGTAACTGCCATAAACTGCCTTGCTTGTTCCAAAGCATTTTGCCCAGTAGAACCATCAAGTACTAATAAAACTTCGTGAGGAGCGTCGGGTAATTGTTTTTGAATAACCCGCTTAATTTTATTTAATTCGTCCATTAAATGTGCTTTATTATGCAAGCGGCCTGCAGTGTCTATTAATACTACATCTGCCTTTTTTGCAATAGCCGACTGAATGGTATCAAAAGCCACAGCACTAGGGTCAGAACCCATACTTTGCTTCACAATAGTTACCCCAACACGTTCACTCCAAATTGTTAACTGGTCAACAGCAGCAGCCCTAAAGGTGTCAGCTGCGCCAAGTATAACTTCATTACCTGCTTCTTTGTAATGATGTGCTAATTTTCCAATAGTTGTTGTCTTACCAACACCGTTAACACCAACAACTAAAATAATATAAGGTTTCTTATTTGCTGGAGGATTGAATCCAATTTGATCACTTGGGGCATCCACCAATAACTGAACTATTTCATCATGTAAAATAGTATTTAATTCAGCAGTAGATAAATACTTATCCTTCTTTACACGCTCTTGTATTTTTTCTATAATTGCAAGGGTTGTATCTACTCCAACATCAGCGCCAATAAGTGCTTCTTCTAATTGGTCTAATACTTCGTCGTCAACAGTTGTTTTACCAATGATGACTTTTGAAATTCGTTCAAAAAAACCTTGTTTAGTTTTTTCTAAACCTTGGTCCAAGGTTTCCTTTTCTTTCTTCCCAAATAACTTACCTAAAAAACTCATGACACAAATTTAACTAAATATGAATTACTGCTTAAAACTAG
This sequence comes from Bacteroidota bacterium, assembly GCA_041172025.1. Classification (GTDB taxonomy): domain Bacteria; phylum Bacteroidota; class Bacteroidia; order Chitinophagales; family Chitinophagaceae; genus Sediminibacterium. The sequence continues at coordinate 4,321 of JBEDKT010000104.1, read as the reverse complement.
CAATTTTATTTAAACACAACAATAAACAAATACTTATATATTAATAAAAATAGTTAGCCAACAAAAAAAGCTCTCCCGTTAAAGGAAAGCTTTGAATTAGTTTATTGCGATTGCGAATTATTTCGCGGCTAAGAAATCCTTAACAAGGTCCTTATGTACAATAGATTCTTTAAACGTATACGCTCCTGTTTTAGGGCTACGTATAGCTTTAATTACTTTTGTCCAGTTTTTGGCCTCGGCAGAAGCCTTAAGATCCTTTACTTTCGCGTTTTTTGAAGCTGCTTTTGCCATGATTATTTAATTTCTTTGTGAACAGTTACTTTTTTCAAAATTGAATTATACTTTTTGAACTCCAAACGATCTGGAGTATTCTTTTTGTTCTTTGTTGTAATATAACGACTAGTTCCAGGTAACCCTGTAGTCTTGTGCTCTGTGCACTCTAATATTACTTGAACTCTGTTTCCTTTCCTTGCCATGATTGTATATTATAAGTTATACTTAAATTTATTACGATTAGATTTTGTCGCCTGCGGCTCTTAAATCTTTTACAACAGCTGCTAAGCCATTTTTATTGATAGTTCTTAACGCATCAGTTGACACTTTTAAAGTGATCCAACGATCTTCTTCTATAAAATAGAAGCGCTTCTTTTGTAAATTAGGAAGAAAACGACGCTTCGTTTTAATATTTGAATGCGATACGCTGTTTCCAGTGATCGGTTTCTTTCCTGTTACCTGACATACTCTAGCCATGAGAAATTAATTTTTACGGACGGCAAAGGTAAGTAAATAACCTTTACACTCCCATTTATTTTTATTGTTTTTTCTACCTAACGCTTAAAAAGGACTAAATATTGCTAAATAGTTGACTTTTAATGCATTTAATTACAAAACTAAGGTAAACTATGGCAATTAAGCATAGTATTCTGCCCTAAGTTCCTGAACTCTTTTGTCTTCCATATACTCGTCAAAAGTCATCATCCTGTCAATAATGCCCTTTGGGGTTAATTCTATTACTCTGTTCGCCACAGTTTGCATGAAAGTATGGTCATGAGAAGTCATTAACACAATGCCAGGATAGTTTTGACAACCTTCGTTGAAACTTTGGATACTTTCTAAGTCCAAGTGATTGGTTGGTTGATCCAGAATTACCACATTTGGGTTCTGAAGCATCATTTTACTTACCATACAACGCACTTTCTCCCCTCCGCTTAATACATTTGTCTTCTTTGTTACATCGTCACCGCTAAACAGCATTTTCCCCAAGAAACCTCTTATAAAAGGTTCATCTGCGTCGGTAACATGTGGTGGAACAAATTGTCTTAACCAATCCATTAAAGACATTGGATTAAGAAATTCTTCGTTATGTTCCATTGGTAAATAAGCTTTTGTAATAGTAGTTCCCCACTCAAAACTTCCGCTATCTGCAACCCCAGCATTATTAATAATTTCAAAGAAGTAAGTAATAGCCAAAGCATCTTTACTTAAAAATGCAATTTTGTCGTTTTTATTTACAGAAAAAGAAACGTCTTTAAATAATACACGTCCGTCTACTTCTTTTCTTAATTTTTCTACATTTAATATCTGGTTACCCACTTCACGTGTTGGCTGAAAGATAATGCCAGGATACTTTCTATTCGATGGCTCAATTTCTTCAATAGTCAATTTTTCCAATGCCTTCTTACGAGAAGTTGCTTGTTTACTCTTACTTGCATTCGCAGAGAAACGAGCAATGAAATCTAATAAAGCAGCACGCTTGTCTTCGTTCTTTTTATTTTTATCACTCATTTGGCGCGCCATTAATTGAGACGACTCATACCAAAAAGAATAGTTACCACTGAAGGTTTTAATTTTTGCACGATCCACGTCAGCTACATTGGTACAAACCGTGTCCAAAAAGTGACGATCGTGACTCACCACCAATACAATATTTTGATAGTCAGCTAAGAAGTTTTCTAGCCAGCCAATTGTTTCAATATCCAAGCCATTCGTAGGCTCATCCAATAATAAAATATCAGGATTGCCGAATAAGGATTGCGCCAATAAAACCCTAAGTTTAAAATTACTTTGCACGTCCTTCATTAATACCTGGTGCAAGTCCTCTTTAACACCCAAATCACTCAATAAACTTGCTGCATTACTTTCTGCCTCATATCCACCCATTTCTCCAAATTCAGCTTCTAATTCGCCTGCTTTTAACCCATCCTCCTCGGTAAAATCTTCCTTTGCATATAAAGCATCTTTAACATGCATTACTTCCCACATACGCTTATGACCCATGAGTACCGTATTCAATACCGTAACGTCGTCAAATTCAAATTGGTTTTGCTTTAAAACTGCCATACGCTCACCAGGTGTGATTTCGACAGTACCCTTATTAGGCTCAATTTCACCACTCAATATTTTTAAAAAGGTAGATTTACCCGCGCCATTGGCTCCAATAATACCATAACAATTACCCTTAGTAAAGCTTACGTTTACTTCATCAAATAAAACCCTTTTGCCGTAGGCCAATGATACATTTCTAGCACTAATCATGTGTTCAACTATTTTTAAGGAGGCAAAGTTAAGTTATTTCAGCTTACCAATTAGAACGTGGCGAAGCAGATACCGAAAGTGGCTCAAATGCACCAGCTTGGTATTTATAATAGGCAGCTACAGCAATCATGGCAGCATTGTCGGTACAATATTCAAACGCAGGAAGGTACACCTTCGATTTAGTCTTAGCAGCCAATTCTTCCACCCCTTTTCTTAGCCCCGAATTAGCACTCACCCCTCCTGCAATACATAACTCGTGGATATTTGTTTGCTGAATTGCTTTTTTGAATTTCTTCATTAAAATTTCCACAATGGTATACTGTACGGATGCACACAAATCATTCCTGTTAGCCAGTATAAATTCCGGTGTTTGTTTTTGTAAAAAGTATAAAACACTTGTCTTTAATCCGCTAAAAGAATAGTTCAAATCGGGTACTAAAGGCTTCGCAAATTCAAAAGCACGTGGGTTTCCAAGTTGTGCTAATTTATCTAAAACTGGGCCACCAGGATAAGGTAATCCTAATAATTTTGAAATTTTATCGAAGGCTTCTCCAGCAGCGTCGTCAATAGTTTCTCCAATAATTTCTAAACTTGCTGGGCTATTACACTTTACAATTTGAGTATGTCCTCCACTAACTGTTAAACATAAAAATGGGAAGCTAGGACTTGGTGTATCAATTAAATTTGCCAACACATGCGCTTGCATATGATGCACAGCTATTAAGGGTTTGCCAAGTGTTAATGCCAAAGATTTTGCGAACTGTGCTCCAACTAATAGGCTACCAATTAATCCTGGAGCCTGCGTAAAAGCAATAGCATCTAATTGTGCTAAACGTTCAAAATGTGATAAATTAGGGAATGCTTTTTTTAGGGACTCGTCAACAACAGGAACAATATTTTCCATATGTGCCCTGCTTGCTAATTCGGGTACCACCCCTCCAAATTTTTCATGCACTGCTTGAGTTGCAATAAAGTTTGACAAAATTTTGCCATCAACAATTACAGAAGCAGCGGTTTCGTCACAAGACGATTCTATGGCCAATATGGTAATGGTTTTATTTAACACAATGCAAATGTAAAGCTAAATAAAATACGTTCCTTACTTTGTTCTTATAGCATCCACTGGGTTCATTTTTGAAGCAATTGATGCAGGAATAATACCCGCTATCACTCCTAAAATAATACAAATACTTAATGCCAAGAATATAATACTTGGGGCAATGAATATAGGGAATGGAAGCACTGCACCTAATGCAAGGGTGAGCAACCAAACTAACAGTAATCCCGCAAGGCCACCTATAATACATAAGAAAGCACTTTCTAAAAGAAATTCGTAAAGTATAGTTGACCTTTTAGCACCCAAGGCCTTTTTTAATCCTATTTGACTAGTTCTTTCCCTAACGGTTACAAACATGATATTAGCAACTCCAAAAGCACCAACTAATAAGGATAAGCCGGCAATTGCCCAACCACCTTGGTTTATAGAACCAAATACTTTTTCAATTTGATCTTTAAATTGGGCCACATCATTACAAGTAAAATTATCTTCCTCCGTAGGGCTTAACTTTCTTAACTGACGCATAACACCAATTAATTCTTCCTGCAATGCCCTAGTTTGAATCCCAGGCGTTGCCTGCACCATTATATAAGGGTTAGAATTATCTGGATTAAAGATAGAAGCAAAATAAATATAAGGTACAATAGTGGCTTTGTCGTAATCAAAACCTCCTACAAATGAACTGCCTTGCTTTTCAATCACCCCAATTACTTGTAAACGTCGTCCTCC
>JBEDKT010000103.1:0-2594 GCA_041172025.1 Bacteroidota bacterium | reverse complement strand
ATTTTAGAAGACTATAGTAACACACCAATTGTACTTAACAATAAGAATAATTTAATTCAGTCCTTTGTTTATTTATACATTGCAAAAATTAATAAACACTTTTTAGAAGGTAGCTTTAGCGAAGGGCTTACCATGATTCCAGCAATGGAAACACAATTAAAAGAAATTGAATTGTACATGGATAGCCACCGTGTGCTTGTGTTTTACTACAAAATTGCCTCCTTGTATTTTGGTGCCGGCCAACCCGAGAAAGCGATTGACTACCTTAATAAAATAATTAACTGGAAGCTTAACCTACGCGATGATTTACAATGCTATGCCCGTTTGCTTCACTTAATTGCACACTATGAAATTGGTAATATGGACGTGGTGAGCTACTTGTCTAAATCGGTTTACCGTTTTATGGCGAAAATGAAAAACTTAAGTACCGTTGAAGAAGTGCTATTTAACTTTTTAAGAAAATCTATTCAACGCGTTTCAGCTAACCCTAATGCACCTGAACAAAAATTAAGTATCAAACAATCCTTTGCTGAATTATTAGCTACCCTTCAACCGCTTGAGAAAAATAAATTGGAGAGCCGCGCCTTTATGTACCTTGATATTATTTCTTGGCTTGAAAGTAAAATTGAAGACAAGGAAGTACAAAGTATTATTAAAGAAAAGTTTTTAGCGTCGAAGCATTCCTAATTTTTTAACAATAAAGTACGCACTAGTACTAACTAAAAGCCCCGTAAGTACTCACTCACAGGGCTTTAGCTAAATATTATAATAAGGTTTACCTGTACATTTCTTCCACTTCCTTTGCAAAGTTTTCTAGTACATTTTTTCTTCTCACACTTAGCTTTGGTGTTAGTTCCCCTTTGTCAATGGTAAATTCACGTGGCAACAATGTAAACTTTTTTACCTGTTCTACTGGATTGAAAAACCTATTATACACTTCCACTTCGTCCGATATTAAAGCATTCACCATTGGGTGTTGTGCAATATACTCGTTGCTCTTAAATTCAATACCATGTTGTTTAGCCCATTCTTTCAATTTTGAAAATCCTGGCACTATTAATGCACTTATAAACTTTTTATTATCTCCTACCAATACAATTTGTTCAATGTAAGGGCTTTCCTTCATTTTGTTTTCGACGGGTTGCGGTGCTACATATTTCCCACCACTTGTTTTAAACAATTCCTTTTTACGATCGGTTATTTTTAAATATTTGCCGTCAATTAATTCGCCAATATCTCCTGTGTGCAACCATCCGTCAATAATAGTTTCGGCTGTTAAATCGGGGCGCTTATAATAGCCCTTCATTACGCTTGGACCCGCTACACATATTTCACCGTCTGCTAGTAATTTTAATTCAACACCCTGTATCACATGGCCTACTGTACCAAACTTAGTGCCGCCTGGACCTTTTAAGTTAATACTAATAATAGGACTGTTTTCGGTTGGACCATAGCCTTCGAATACGGGTATTTGCGCTGCATTAAATATGCGTAATAACTTTACCTGACATGCCGCACCGCCTGTGACAATGAACTTAACATTGCCGCCTAAGCCTTCGCGCCATTTGGAGAATATTAATTTGTTCGCAATTTTTAATTGCGTCCTATACCACCAACTACCCGGAACTAAGTTGTCGTACTTTTCACCCAAAGCAACTGCCCAATAAAATAAATTTCGTTTAATACCAGATAATTGCTCGCCCTTTATCATTATTTTTTCAAATACTTTTTCTAATAACCTTGGCACTGTTGAAAAACCATCGGGCTTTATTTCTAATAAATTTTCTCCAATAGTGTCAAGTGATTCGGCGTAGTAAATACTCATGCCACTATACATGTATATATAAGAAGCCACTTTTTCGAAAATATGATTCAGTGGTAAAAAGCTTAATACTTTTTGTTCGGGCGCGTCTGGAAAAGGGAAACTTGCTTTTCCTGAATAGGCATTAAAATAGACACTCTCGTGCGTTAACATTACTCCTTTGGGTGTACCTGTTGTTCCTGAAGTATATATGAAAGTGGCAACCTGTTCAACTGGGATTGTTTTTTTAATAGCCTCTACTCTCTCCAAAGCACTTGTGTCATTAATTCTTAGCTCACTCCAATGCTTTGCACCTTCAATATGGTCGAAGGTATATAGTTCCTTTAAACAAGGCACTTGGTCCTTTATAGACATGACTTTTTGGTACAGTTCAAAATTGCTTACGAACATATACTTAACCGACGCGTCGTTTAATATAAAAACAAGTTCAAGGGGGTTTGTTGTTGGATATACGGGCACCCAAATGACACCAATTTGTTGTGCAGCCATGTCGGCCATTAACCATTCGGGCCTATTACCACTAATGATAGCAATTTTATCACTTCCTTCTGGAGTAAAATCGTTCGCAGACAAACCAAGGTTTAATAAACCTGCACTTACTTCGTTTACAGTTTGTGCGATTTCCTTAGTTCCATATTTTCTCCACACGCCGTTTTCCTTCGCAGCCAACATATCCTGTTTAGGAAATTGTTGTAATTGATGTTCGATACAATCGAATAGTCTTTTGCACTCCATATGTCAAGCAATATTGTATAACAAAGTACATAAATAC
>JBEDKT010000102.1:0-6786 GCA_041172025.1 Bacteroidota bacterium | reverse complement strand
CTTAACCGCTTTGTCACTTTGGTTCATCACTATAACACTCACTGTTTTGTCGGCATTTACAAAAGCAGTTGTCATTAACTGGCTTCTGCTTGAAGAACTATTAATTAATTTTGCATTAGGGCGAATGAACTTGGAAAAGTGCCCTATATAATAAAACGCGTTGGTGAAAATTAATTCTCCTGTCCTTGTGTCGGCATGTACAGGTGCGAAACATAAATTAGCCACATGGTTCGGGCCACCAGTTTCGTCAAGTAAAATATTCCAGTCGGTCCAACCCACACTACCATTATTAAAATCGTTAATCATAGCACGACCATATCTTTCGCCTAAATACCATTCTTTTAATTTTGAAAATTCAAAACGTTCTCCGCAACCTTCGGTAAATAGTAAGTTTTTGGTAGGATAGGTTTTGTGTACAATACCAACATTGTTAAACATTGGTGTGCCGCCACTCCAGTCCTCATACCAATGAAAGCCCATACCCCAAGCATATTTTGATGCTTCAGGGTCGTCAAATATAACGTTCGCCCTTTGTACCATTAGGTCACGGTTATGGTCCCAAACAATTATTTTCTTATCGCCGTAGCCAGCTTTTTTCATAGTAGGCCCTAAGAAGTTTTTCAAAAAATCACGTTCTTCTTCGGCCGTATAAATACATGACTCCCATTTTTGAGTAGCCATAGGTTCGTTTTGGATACTGATACCCCAAACTGGAATACCTTCCTTTTCGTAAGCCTTAATAAACTTAGTGTAGTAGTTCGCCCAACTTTGGTTGAATTCGGTTTTTAATTTACCACCGCGTAACATGCTACCATTTGTTTTCATAAAAGCAGGTGGGCTCCAAGGGCTAGCATACATAGTAAGCTTGCCACCAGCAGCTTGAATGGCTTGCTTAATAAAGGGCAAACGATAATTGCGGTCGTGATTAATATTAAAACTAGTTAGGTTGGTATCACCTTCGTTCACGTAAGTATAACTACCACTGCTAAAATCAGAACTATGAATAGTGGTACGGCCTAAAGAATAACCAATCCCTTTTTCTTTATCAAAATACGCTTCTAAAAATTTAGCTTGGTTGGCTTTTGTTAGTTTTGCAAAAGTTTCAGCACTTGCGTCGGTGAAAGCAGCGCCAATACCTAAAACCGATTGATGCGTTTTAGTAGGGTCTACAAAAATACTCAACTCCCCTTCAACAGGTTGCGCATACGGTGAAAAGCTAGCCACCCCTGTTTGCGTAATTCTTAAATCACTATTTTCGGCAGTTGAATAAATAGTTACCTTTTTATTCGCCACATTATAAGCAGGAGCTTTAGGCGACGTTCTAGTTTGCGCAAATGCAACAACAACTAATAAGTTTAATAATAATGTAAAGCTTCTTTTCATAAAAATATTTTCAGAGAAATAAATAATCGTCTTACAACCACCCTAACAAATGCAAGCACTCCTACCAAATAAAAGTACCTACTGCACCAGCATCCAAACTAGTTGTTGCCCATTTACCATTCTGTTTAATATTAAACACTTCTCCATTTGTGCCATCGTTCACTACAAGTAAAACAGTTTTACCAGCAGGCGTTTTAAAAGCAACATTACTAAGGTTACCCGCAATGGCCGTACCTATTCTAACGGAACCAGCAGGAACAAACTTAGAAGCGTGTGCAATAATATAGTAAGCAACATTCTTTGTATAACTAGTACGGTCACTAACCGTAATGGCACCTTTACATTGTGTGCAACCACCTGGCGTGTGCGGACCAAAGGAAGCGTCGTTAGCAACATTCCATTCCAACGCAACCCTACTCCAATTGCGCATTGAACCTATCACCACATTTTTACTATGCCATTTTAAATCACCGGCAAAATCACCCACCGACGAAGTCCACTGTTCTGTAAAATATAATCCTTTATCGGGATGCGCATTGCGCACAGTTGAAAGCGCACTAATATCGCCACCATATAAATGAAAAGCCGAACCTGCAATAAACGCTTTAGCAGCAGGGTCGTTCAACACCGAAATAGGATATTCAGGTTTATCGCAATTATGGTCGTAAATAATAATTTTCGTTTTAATATTCGCCGCAGCAAAAGCAGGCCCTAAATTGTTTTTAATAAAATTAGCTTGGTCAACCGCCGTCATATACATGCTAGGGTTATTGCCCGGGTGCAATGGTTCATTTTGTGGCGTAATAGCATCAATGGTGATGCCGTTATCTTTCATTTGCTGAATGTACTTCACAAAATACTGCGCGTAAATTGCATAATATTGAGGCAATAAACTACCGCCCTTACTATTATTATTGTCCTTCATCCAAACTGGAGCCGACCAAGGGCTTCCCATAATTTTAATGTTCGGATTTATTAAAAGAATTTCCTTTAATAAAGGAATAAGCTGCGCCATATCGGGTGAAAGGCTAAACTTAGTTAAGTTCACATCGGTTTCGCCAGCACCCAAATCGTTATAAGAAAAAACCGATGCATCTAAATCAGAAGCGCCAATGCTAATTCTTAAATAGCTCACCGAAATAGAAGTAGCCGTTTGGCCAAACAAGTCCTGCAATAAAGCCGCTTTTTTGTCGGCACTTAATTGGTTAATTACTTGAGCGCTACCACCAGTTAAAGAATACCCAAAACCTTCCACCGTTTGAAAGGTTTCAGCATCAAACACTTCAATGTTTGCGTAATTATTAAAAGTGTTGCCAAATTTAAGAATGCTTGTTTGTTTTTCCAGCTTAACCGACTGGTCACCTTTGGTTAACCAAAAATCAATTTCATTCACTGCAACAACAGGAGGCGTTGGTGTGGGGGGCACCGGAATATTTTCGGGAGTACAATTGTATATAGAAGCACTTAAGATAAGTGATAAGAATAATTTCATTCCAGCTTTATTAATTTTTTTATAACAGTTCATTCTTTGCAATTAGCTTAAACAATACATTCAATTTTCAATTCAACCAATAGTATAAGCCTTGCTTACCTACTAAGACAATAAAAAAGACAAAAACCCCTAAAGCAACTAGCCTTTTTTAAATACCTTAACATTTAATTACTACTTTATTAATTCAAAGCTGTCTTTTAAACGAATGTCAGCCGACGAAGCGCCAATCATAATATCAAAATCGCCCGGTTCTGCATCCCAAACCAATTTTGCATTATAAAATGAAAGCTTGTCGTTATTAATCAAGAATTTTATTTTTTTACTTTCACCCACATTCAAGAACACCTTTTTAAAGTCCTTAAGCGACTTAACAGGCAATACTAGGGAACCCACTTTATCACGTAAGTACAATTGCACAATTTCTTCCCCAGCATGCTTACCCGTATTGGTAATAGTAACGCTCACTTCCAAGGTTTCATTTTTAGTAAACTTATGCTTGCTCAATTTTAAGTCGCTATACCCAAAGCTGGTATAGCTTAATCCAAAACCAAATGGGAATTTAGGATGAATACTTAAATCGATATAAGAAGAATTGTAAATATGGTTACTGTCGGTAACTGCAGGGCGGCCTGTATTAAAGTGATTGTAGTAAATAGGAATTTGCCCAACACTTACAGGAAAAGTCATTGGTAATTTAGCAGCAGGGTTGTAGTCACCAAACAACACATCGGCAATAGCATTACCCGCTTCGCTACCTAACCACCAAGTGTATAAAATTGCAGGTGCATTGTCGGCAGTATAATTAAATACTAAAGGGCGTCCTGCGTTCACTAAAACCACCACAGGTTTGCCAGTGGCTAAAAGTGCTTTTAACAACTCCTCTTGCACACCTGGTATAGTAATATTTGCTTTACTTTTTGCTTCACCACTCATGTCTCTTCTTTCACCAATACTAAGTACCACTACTTCGGCTTGCATTGCAACATTAATAGCTTCCGCAAAACCAGCTTTGCTATCGCCTTCAATTTCACAACCCTTAGCGTATAATATATTAGTAGTCGCCCCTACTTTATTTTGCAACCCTTCCCATTGGGAAACTATAAAATTAGAATCTACACCTGGTATTTCAATATCCCAAAATCCTTTGTTTTGCTTTAATGGTTTTACTAACGGACCAATAAATGCAATTGTTTTTAAATTCTTAGATAAGGGCAATAAATTATTTTCATTTTTTAAAAGCACAATGCTCTTTGCTGCCATTGAACGCGCAGCAGCTGTATGGTTTGCGTTATTCAACGCCACTTTTTCTCTTTCTACATTTGAAAACTTATAGGGATTGTCAAACAAACCCAATTCAAACTTCTTTAATAAAATCCTACGCACCGCGTCGTCAATTAATGCAACGGGTACTTTTTTATCCTTCACTAATTGTACTAAGTTATTTTTATAACTTCTACTTTCCATATCCATATCGCTGCCGGCAGTAATTGCACTTAATGCAGCTTCATAATCGTTCTTCGCAAAACCATGGTTCACTAATTCATTAATCGAACCCCAGTCACTCACTACAAAACCTTTAAAACCCCATTTGCCTTTTAAAATTGTTCTTTGCAAATAACTATTGCCTGTGGCAGGAACGCCATTAATATCGTTGAAAGAATTCATGAAACTAGCTGCGCCTGCATCCAAAGCAGCTTTAAACGGCGGCAAATAAGTTTCCCATAGTTGGCGATCACTCATGTCCACCGAATTGTAATCACGTGCACCCACCGCTGCACCATAGGCAGCAAAATGTTTCACACAAGCCATAACAGCATTAGTGTCTCCAAAGTGTGCGCCCTGAAAACCTTTCACCCTAGCAGCAGCAATTAAGGAACCTAAATAAGTGTCTTCGCCAGCACCTTCCATAACACGTCCCCAACGAGGGTCACGTGCAATGTCAACCATTGGTGCAAAAGTCCAATGAATACCACTTGCACTAGCTTCAGTAGCAGCAACACGTGCAGCCAATTGAATCGCATCTAAGTCCCAACTAGCCGCTTCGGCTAAAGGAATAGGGAAAGTGGTTTTATACCCGTGAATTACATCCTGTCCAAATAATAAAGGAATTTTTAAACGCGATTGCATCGCAACATTTTGCCAGCTTCTAGTGCGCTCGCTACCTAACACATTTAATAAGGAACCAACTTGGCCACCCTTAATTTGGTCTATTTTATTATTATCAACGGTCACCGGACCAGTTGCTAAATTATTGTCGTTGTATTGGTTTAACTGCCCTATTTTTTCTTCAAGGGTCATTAACTTCAAAACAGAATCAACTTTCTGACTATTGGTTTTTTTTTGAGCACTAACGGAAACAGAAAATGCAAACGTCAAAAAGAATAATACCAGAATTTTATGATTCATTGTAATAAAGGTTGTGACTAATGAACAAGGGAGTTATAAGAAGGGGTTATGAGGTTATTGATAAACCCTCACGTAATCAATTTCAAATTCAGCACTAGTGTAATTAGGATCCAAAGGACCACCAAAATTTCCACCCAAAGCTGAATTTAAAATAAGAAAGAAGTTTTGATTGAAAGGAACGCTGCTGCTATTGGTAAAAGTGAAAAACAAAACGTCGTCCACAAAAAACTTAATATTGGATTCATTCCATTCCATTCCGTATTTATGAAACTCGGTGGTAACATTATTAATGACCGTTGTTTTACCGTCGGCATTGCCACCAAAACGACCAGGATAATGAAGGGTACCATAAATAGTATTTAACGATTTCCCAACATGTTCCATAATATCAATTTCACCACAAGCAGGCCAGTTAACGGTGCTAATATTATCCCCTAACATCCATATTGCAGGCCAAGTACCAACGCCTGCAGGTAATTTAGCACGCGCTTCCACTTTGCCATACTTGAATGAATATTTACCCTTACTTAATAAACGTGCCGAAGTGTACTGGCTACCTTCGTAAGCCTCTTTCTTCGCAACAATTTTTAAAGTACCTCCCGACACATAAGCATTGTCGGAACGGTTGGTATAATATTGTAATTCATTATTACCCCAGCCGCCGGCACCTAAATCGTAACCCCATTTATTTGCATTGGGTGCGCCAGGAACATCAAATTCATCGGACCAAACTAAGGACAGTACAACTGTCACATTAACATCGGCCGTCTTTGAAATTGTTTTCCCGCTTGCACTTTTTGCAACAACAGTTACAGTGTAGATGCCGGACGTGGAGTATTTATAAGAAATTTCGCCAGTAGTAGAAACTATATTACTCACACCATTGCCTAAATCGAATGTATAAACAGAACCATTAGTTGCCGAAGCTTTAAAAGTTACATTTCCTGTATTGTCACTACTTACGGTTGCATTCAAGGTTAAATTTGAAGGAGCCGTATCAACAGGCGCAGGAGTGTCACCACCCTTGCCGCATGAAGTTAGCACGTTAAGGAAAATAATTAAAGCGGTAAATAATGTTTTCATTTTCATCGTAAAATTAAGCTAGCGTAAATAATATTAAGGCTTAGGAGTTAATTTAAAATACCAAGCATTACCCGTTTCAGTTCCTTGTGCTCTTAAGTACATAGCGGTAGCCGAAACAGACAATATTTCATATTCTTTTTGTGTAGCAGCATAAGCGATAAAAGTACTACCACCTGCTAATAAAATACTTGTTTGCGTTGAATTAGCTGCAGCAATACCAGACGCTGCTGGAATGAATGAAAAATTACTAGTTGCACCAGCATAAGCATAACAACCTTCATCACCTGAACCAGGGATACCAGGGATATTAGCATTAGCACCAGTTTTAGTAAATGCACCATCGGGTGTAGTTACTTCAATAGTGAAGTTATTACCGCTTTTTACAAACTTAAAGCCAGAAGTATAAAAACAAGGAGCAGCAG
>JBEDKT010000101.1:0-5268 GCA_041172025.1 Bacteroidota bacterium | reverse complement strand
GTGATGTACAGATAGGAACAATAGCTGATTGTGCTTTTTATATGAGCAAGGACCAATTTGAATATTGGAAACACACACAATTACTAATTGATATCACGCCTGGAAGAGGATCAAGTTTTTCCTTAGAAATCCCGTTAGGCCTTCGTTTTATAGTCCATTCACGCTTATTCACCGAAGCGGAATTAGAAAATCTTGCGCCTACAATTGACTGTGCATAAAGGAAAGTTTCAAAAAACTTAACTACTATTTACGGCCGATTTTAAATGTTTTGATAAGCGACTTGTATGTCTTACTAACCGGGTCCAATGTTTTAGAAGTAACTGTAACAGTCCCGCTACATTCAACACCCGAAACTAAATTTGAAATAGTAAGTGCATTTGTGGCTGCAGTAGTACCAGCTTTACTATCGGTTGAAACCACCGAATTGTCTAACACTTTTTTTACAGCAACGTCAATAGTAACACCGTCCTTAGGAAAAGGCGTAGAGGTAATATTCACATTAATAGCTTGTGTGGCGCCTATTGAAGCAAAAATAGCAGCATAATCAATTTCCTTACCATCAATTTCGATTTTAAAAGCAATGTCTGCTTCTGGTATAACTACTACTGGAGGTGGTGTAGGTGGTGTAGGTGTAGGCGAATCACCACCTTTACTACATGCAGTAAATGCAAAAAGAACACAAATCAAGAGTATTTTAGAATATTTCATAAGTTATATTAATGCTGTAAAAGTGATATGACGCCTTGTTTCACCGATAAGCTAAATTACATAATTAATAGTAATAATACGAACACATTTTCTGACTAAAAAATGCAATTAGTATGTTTTCTAGTAGTATTAACACTCAAAATAACTATCCTAGTTGCTTTTACATTTATAGCCTAAACCTTATACATGGGAAGTACTAAGCTGTTCAAAGGGCATTATAATTCTACCGCTAGGTGCTTAGTTATAGCCCTATTTTATTTTACCTGCAACACCCTACTGCATGGTCAATATTTGGACCCATTCTGTCAAAATATCCTGTCTGGGTCAAAGCCAACCGAGGACCTAACCTTGGACTGGAACATGGGTGAAGCACTAACCACAGCAACCATTGTTTCAAAAGCCAACATGATGCTGTCTAGTGGTTTTTTGCAAAATCAAAATGAGGCAATGATGACCTTTAAAAATACCGACAGTTTTAAATTAAAAATTTTATTAGGCCCCAATCCAATGCAAGAAAATTTTACCATTTCCTGCACACAAGACGGTTTAGATATTCTAGGTATAAAAATAATAGATGCATTTGGCAATAGCATACAAGAAATAAAAGGCCCTTATTCGGGACTCAACTTTCAAAAAAAAATAAACCTCCTTTCCAAAAACAAGGGCATATACTATGTAATCGTAAATTATGTTCTTGTAGGAAAATTTACCGCGTACAAAGTGTTTAAACTTTTAAAAATATAAACAATGAAAATAATAATTTTTATTGTTTTTGCTGCGCTTACTATTTCGGCAAAGACAAATGCACAATCGAATAAAGGAATTAGTTTTCAAGCTATCGCCAGAAAGCCAAACGGACTAATACTGCCTAATAAAAATATTGCAATCCGTTTGAGCATTAAGAATGACACTAGCAGTAGTACAATTGAATACCAAGAAATAAAATCGGTAACCACAAATGTGCTTGGTTTATTTACTATACTTTTAGGAGTTGAGGAAGCGGGTAAAATTATTTCAATGGGAAGTTTTGAAAATATAGCGTGGATAAGTCCAGATAAATATTTGCAAATAGAAATAGACCCCGAAGGTGGATTAGTGTTTGAAAACTTGGGAGTGCAAAAAATAAACTATGTGCCCTTTTCATTTTATGCAGACAATGTAAATGCAAAAAACATTGCCGGCGTGGTAAGCGTAAAGCAAGGTGGGACAGGCGTTACGAGCATTAAAGAAATAGCAACGTTGTTGAGTATTGATAAAGTAAACAATACACCAGATAGTACAAAACCAATAAGTAATTTAACTAATGTGGCTTTAAATGAACGGCTCAAAAAAACAGATACCTTATCAATCAGTAACCGAATTAATTTAAAATTAAACAAAGCTGATACTATTTCATTAAGTAATAGAATTAATAAAAAAATTAATAGTGGCGAAATAACGCACACCGAAATTATTGCTGGTTTAGGATTCACTCCCACCAAGGTTGCGTTTGGAAGTTTTTTTGATTCTGCAAAACAACAAGCACTTGTTTCGGTTGCCACTCCAATAAGGTTTTCCATAATCCATTTATCCAGTGATATTACTATTACTAACAACACAACTTTATTGCCTACAAGAATTACAGTAAAATATGCTGGAACTTATTTTATTAAATATACACTTCAATTATTGAAATCTGATTTGGCGACTGACGAGGTAAGTGTTTGGATAAGAAGGAATGGTTCGGCTTACGCAAATACTAATTTAAATTATACTGTTGCGGGTAATAATGTAAAAAACATTTTAGCTGCTGGCTATTTTGTAGCATTAGGTGACGACGACTATATAGAAATATATTTTAGTGTAAAAAATACAAATTCAGTATTAACAGGATCGCTTGTGCAAGCAAGCCCCTCTAGGCCTGCAACGCCAGCGGTTGCTGTAACAATACATAGTTTAAATTAGTCGGCTACTTATCCAAATGGCTGTTCTATCGAAATACTTTGCTTTGAGAAATAAAGTGGACCATCTTCGGCTATATAAACACAGTCCTCAAGCCTTATCCCAAACTCATTTGGGATACTAATTGTTGGTTCATTGCTAAAACACATACCAACGGCCATCGGCGTTTTATTCCCTTTTACAAAATTAGTCCATTCATGCCCCTCTAAGCCTATCCCATGACCGGTTCGGTGTGGCAATCCTGGCAATTTATAGTCACTTGCAAATCCGGCCTTTACTATTACCGCCCTAGCTGCGGCGTCTACCTGTTCACAAGGCGCTCCTATTATTATTGCATTAAAGGCGGCTGTTTGGGCTTCTTTTTCAACATTCCAAACGTCGGTTTGCCTTTGCGTAGGCCTTCCAACCACAATAGTGCGTGTAATATCCGATGCGTAGCCTTCACAACTAGTTCCGCCATCAACCATCACTATATCCCCTTCTAAAATAGTTTGTGGGGTGATACTGCCATGTGGCATTGCCGAATACTTTCCTACCTGCACCGAAGCCCCTCCGCTATAGCCAAGTTTTCTAAAAGCTGCACTTATATTATTGCTAAAAGCTGTTTGTGACATGCCGGGCTGTATGGTTGCGAAGGCTATTTTGTATGCTTCAATAGTGACATCGTTTGCAATTTGCATTAGTGCGATTTCCGATTTCGCCTTAATCATTCTACACCCTGCAGTAATAGGTGTAGCATCTACTATCTCAAAACCCTTTGCTATTTTTTTTACCCCATCTGCAATAAAAAAGCGCACCCTTTCTTCCATTCCAATTTTATGATGTTTTACGCCTCTGTCTTTAACTATATTTAGAATTAATGCATAGGGACTTTCGTGTTCTTCCCAGCAACGTACTTCGTCCCCATAAACAGGCTGAATAAGCTCTCTAGCCCTGTCTTCTTCAAATTTAGGACACACATACGCAATAGGCCCCTTTGCAGGAATCACCACTCCAAAGGTACGTTCACTTTGTCCCCATCTTAAACCCGTAAAATAAAAACAAGAAACATTACCCTCTAAAAAAATGGCATCCATTTTTTCTTTTTCCATTAATAATTGTGCTTTTGCAATTCTTGCTTTTCTTTCTTCCACCGTTATAGGAATTGGTGTTTGGCCTGCAATTAAAGGAGCCTGCATTGCACCTGTGTTTGCCAATAAAGTCTGCTTAAATGACATTGCCCCAACTGTTAATGCAGAAAGTCCAATAAATTTTCTTCTATTATATGACATCGTTTTTTATTTACTAGGTATACACTAAAGATATTGTAATTTACAAACAATAGAAAATCGAAAATAATCAACAAAGTTTATCTATTTATTAGCAAGCTTTCTGTGCGAATGCTCAAAACAAAACATTAATTTTAGTACGCTCGTTATTCCATTTTAGAAAATACCTATTACATGAAAAAATTAACTATCGTATCGGCAGTGTTGTTACTACTTATAGGTACTTCAAGTAATGCACAGGAAAACAAGGGTAAGCAAATAGATGAAATTATGTCCCGCTATTCTGCCGAAGGCGCGCCAGGCGCTAGTTTACTTGTGATGCAAGGCGAAAAAATTATTTTTAAAAAGGGTTATGGAGTAGCAAATATTAGCACACAAGAAAAAATCACGCCTAACACTAACTTTCGACTAGCTTCTGTAACTAAGCAGTTTACAGCTACGGCTATTTTAATGCTAGAGCAGCAAAAGAAATTGTCATTAGACGATCCGCTTACTAAATATTTTTCGAGCTTTCCCGATTATGGAAAAAAAATAAAAATAAAACATCTCCTAACACATAGTTCGGGATTGGTTGATTACGAGGACTTAATACCTCCCACACAAACTACACAAGTGCACGACACCAGCTGTTTGCAATTAATGTACATGGTAGATTCATTGTATTTCCCGGCAGGTACCCAATATAAATATAGCAATACCGGATATGCAATACTAGCCTTAGTTGTAGAAAAAGTGACTGGCAAGGATTTTGCGACTTATTTAAAGGAAACAATTTTCAAGCCCTTAGGCATGAAAAATACAATCGCCTTTGAAGCAGGAAAATCGGTTGTAATAAATCGTGCAATAGGACACTCCTATACTAATGGCAGCTGGGCACAGACCGACCAAAATACAACTAGTGCTGTTTTAGGGGATGGCGGTGTGTATAGCAATGTCATTGACTTATCAAAATGGATAAAGGCTTTGATGCAGTTTAAATTAATAACACCTGCTATGCAAAATCGCGCATGGAGCAGAAGCGTTTTGGACAATGGCAAGCCTATTGACTATGGCTATGGTTGGCATGTCGAAGAATACAAAAACATAACACATCCCTTTCATGGGGGGAGTTCGATAGGTTTTAGGAATTGCTTACTACTATTTCCAAACCAGCAACTAATGGTTGTAATACTCACCAACAGAAACCAACACGAGCCTATTGAAGAGGCTCAAAAAATTGCAGCATTATATTTGCCTTAGTAGTAGTAGCTGTTAAAATAATAAAATACACTAAATACTTGATTTTCAATATTTTATATATTACTATAATTTGCTTTTACTTGTAAATTTTAAAAAATAGCTGCTAATTGCC
>JBEDKT010000100.1:0-3637 GCA_041172025.1 Bacteroidota bacterium | reverse complement strand
GTGCACTCTTAGGACGGTAAGCAATCACATCACCTGGACGACATGTGTAAGAAGGAACGTTAGTCACGTCACCGTTAACGGTAATGTGCTTGTGCGCTACCAACTGACGTGCTTCCGGACGACTAGCTGCTAAACCCATTCTATAGATAGTGTTGTCTAAACGTGATTCTAACAATTTGATTAAGTTTTCACCAGTAACACCTTTAATACGAGATGCTTCTTCAAATGTTTTACGGAATTGACGCTCTAACACACCGTAAGTGTATTTTGCTTTTTGTTTCTCTCTTAACTGTAATGCGTACTCCCCTAATTGCTTACGTTTGCGTTGCGCACCGTGTTGTCCTGGAGGGTTGCTGTTTTTGCCTAACCATTTTGCGTTTCCTAAAATAGGTTCGCCGAAAATGCGACAAATTTTTGTTTTGGGTCCTGTGTAACGTGCCATAATGTTTCTTTTTTGATTTTTTAGTGTCGACGCATCATCAGTAAAAATCTAAAATGAATGATGCATCCTGGTTTATAAAAATTTTTGTAAATCGATTATACTCTTCTTTGTTTAGGAGGGCGACATCCGTTGTGCGGCATAGGCGTTACGTCACGGATAGAAATTACTTCGATACCTGATTGAGAGATAGAACGAATTGCTCCTTCACGTCCTGAACCTGGTCCTTTAACAAATACTTCTACTCTTTTAACACCAGCGTCTAATGCAACTTTCGCTGCGTCAGCTGCTGCCATTTGAGCTGCGTATGGAGTGTTCTTTTTAGAACCTCTGAAGCCCATTTTACCAGCACTACTCCAGCTGATAACCTGACCTGCTTTATTCGTGAAAGCGATAATTAAATTGTTGAATGTTGCGCTGATACGTACTTCTCCAGAAGCGTCGATTTTAACGACTCTCTTCTTTGCAGCTGCTTTTGCACTGTTTTGTGCTTTTTGCGGTTTTGCCATTTTTTTTGAGGTGTGCTTTTAGCATGTTTTAATACTTGCTAGAAGCGGGTTATTTAAATTGAAATTCCGCCGAAGCGGAAACCGGAAAAAATCTCCCCTATTAGTTAAAATAGGATCTAATTCTTATGCGGATTTATATAGCAAAAGGTAGTAATGGAATTACTACCTTTTATTAATATTATTTCTTAGCTACCTTCTTCTTACCAGCAACTGTCTTACGCTTACCCTTACGAGTACGTGAGTTAGTTTTAGTACGTTGGCCACGAACAGGTAAACCTTTTCTGTGACGAAGACCACGGTAACAAGCGATATCTAATAAACGCTTAATACTCATAGAAACTTCACTACGTAAAGCACCTTCTACTTTGAATTCAGCGTTAATGATATTACGAATCGCTGTTTGCTCATCGTCGTTCCACTCATTTACTTTTTTGTCGTAACTGATGTTTGCTTTATCTAAGATGTACTGAGCTGTTGAATGTCCAATACCGAAAATGTACTGTAGTCCAATCTCTCCTCTTTTATTTTTTGGTAAGTCTATACCGGCAATACGAGCCATATGCTAAAACTTGTTTTGTGTTTGTTAAATGATTCTATCCTTGTCTTTGCTTAAAACGAGGATTCTTTTTGTTGATAACGTAAAGTACACCTTTACGCTTCACGATCTTGCAATCAGCACTGCGTTTTTTAATAGAAGCTCTTACTTTCATCTTTTTGTTTTTAAATATTAATCTCTAAATCTTTATATACCTTTTTCTCTGTTTCTACTCAGCTATAAGTACGACTAAAAAATCTTACTTATGTCTAAATATAATCCTTCCCCTTGTTAAGTCATATGGACTCATCTCAACTCCTACCTTATCTCCTGGCAAAATTCTGATGTAGTGCATACGCATCTTTCCAGAAATAGTAGCCAAGATTTCGTGTCCATTTTCAAGTTTAACTCTGAACATAGCGTTGCTCATAGCTTCAATTATAATTCCATCTTGTTTAATCAGCGGTTGTTTTGACATACTTATTTTGGGGTTGCAAAGATATGGAAATGAATGGAATTAAGAAAAATTACCCGCTAAATATTGAAAAAATGCCAAAATAAAAGGAGAAGCGCCGCTTCTCCTTTGCAATATATTGATTATCAATGACTTGAAATTACATGCCCGGGAACCATGGGCGACCTACTCCAGCCTTAAATGGCCAAGGCATCGCCAAAAGGATTAATAATAAGGCGATTATGTAAAACACAAGTGCCGAATTTGGCTTACCTGACTTTTTGTAGCGAATATGGCCAATAGTTATAAAAGCAATTGCCAAAATCATAGAACTAATGTGTTCTACCGCCCAAAAACGAATTGCTGCGTCTTTCATGGCAGCACCCATGCCTACTGCTTTAATTAATTGAAGTCCAACACTTCCGGTAAAATATTGGTATAAACCCAATAATAAGGTGGTATGAGACGAGATTAACAAGATCTTACTTGTTTTTAGCGCGTCTTGTTTAGCCACTAATTTATAGATGCTTAATAGTAAGGTAATTAATATCACCCATCTTAATAGGTTGTGTAAATGTAATAAGCCAGTATCCATGATATGAAGTTTAATTGAGATTGTAAAATACAACATTCCTTTTAAAAAAGGCTAATCGACCCAGTCTGCTACGAATAAATTAGTGTCTCTGGTGCCCCCATTATTACGGTTAGAAGAGAACATGATTCTTTTGCCATCTGGGCTAAACATTGGGAAGGCATCAAATCCTTTATCTCGACTCACTTTAACCAAGTTACTGCCGTCAAGGTTAATTAAGTACATATTAAAGGGAAAGCCTCTTTTATACTCATGATTGCTACAAAAGATAATATGTTTCCCATCGGGTGTGAAATTAGGTGCCCAATTGGCTTGGCCTAAATTTGTTATTTGTTTAACGTCGGTACCGTCAGCATTGGCAACAAAAACCTCCATATTAGTGGGAGCTACCATCCCTTCTTTTAATAAAGTTTTATATTCTAGTATTTCAGCCTCGGTTTTTGGGCGACTCGCTCTCCATACAATTTTCTTCCCGTCCGGACTAAACCAAGCACCGCCATCATAACCTAATGTATTGGTTACTCGAATTTCTTTACCCGTTGCTAAATTCATTACATACAATTCTAAATCACCGTCCTTGTCGCTACAATAAATCATTTTTTTTCCATCATAGGAAAGTGTTGCTTCTGCGTCATAGCCTTTTGCATGGGTTAATTGTTTTACCACTTTGCCGTTTGTGTCGGCCATGAAAATATCATAAGAATCATACAAAGGCCAAATATATTTATTGCCATACTTTGCGCGATCTACCGCAGGAGGACATTCATCACCACCGCCTTTAGTGGATGCGTAAATAATATGTTTGCCGTCTTTAGTAAAATAGGGGCAAGTAGTTCTACCCTTTCCACCACTAATTGGCTTATAAGTAAATGGAGTTATATTATTGGTTGGTACCAATCCCATGAAAATTTGGTCACAGTTAATCCCTTCCTTTGGATTGGTTCTTTGAAAAGTAATTCGTTTGCTATCAAAACTCCAATAGGCCTCGGCATTGTCTCCGCTATTAGTTAATTGAATTACATTTTTAAAGTGGTGTTCCCCTGCAAATAAAACTGAATCCTGTTGCGCATTTGCATTCATTGTAAGTAGCATTGCAACTAGTATTAAG
>JBEDKT010000099.1:0-2648 GCA_041172025.1 Bacteroidota bacterium | reverse complement strand
AAACATACACCAGGTTTACAAGTATTGGCGGTGTATGGTGGTACTTCAATTGGTTTGCAAATAAAGGATTTAAAAAGAGGTGTTCAAATTATTGTAGCAACTCCAGGACGTCTGATTGATTTAATCGAAAGAAAAGCAATCAACTTAGAGCAAATTCAATATGTTGTATTAGATGAAGCAGATGAAATGTTAAACATGGGATTCCAAGACGACATTGAATTTATTTTAAAAAATACACCTAACAGAGATAGTATTTGGTTGTTCAGTGCAACTATGCCAGCTGAAATTAGAAAAGTAAGTAAGCGTTACATGAAAGAGCCAGTAGAAGTTACTATTGGAAAAGTAAATGCAACGAATAAAAGTATTGACCATCAATACTATTTAACTTCTGCTCAGCACCGTTATGAGACACTAAAGAGAATCATTGATTTTAACCCAGGTATCTATGGTATTATTTTTACACGTACCAAAGCGGATGCACAAGATGTTTCTGCTCGTTTAACGCGTGAAGGTTATGATATTGATGCAATCCATGGTGACTTAACACAACAACAACGAGATAGAGTTATGGGGCAATTCAGAGATAAAACTTTGCAATTGTTAATTGCGACTGACGTTGCTGCACGTGGTATTGATGTAAAAGGAATCACGCACGTTATCAACTTTGAATTACCTGATGACGTTGAAGTTTATACACACCGAAGTGGTCGTACAGGTCGTGCGGGTAGTCATGGTATTTGTATTTCAATTGTGCATTCAAGAGAATCATACCGTCTGCGTCAAATTGAGAATATCAACAAATGTACTTTCCATAAATTAGACATACCTAGTGGTAAAGATGTTTGTAGAAAACAATTCTTCCATGTAATGGATAAGTTAATGTCAACGGACGTTAGTCATGGTGACTATGAAACTTATGTTCCAATGTTAGCAGAAAAATTTGCAGACATGAGCAAGGAAGAAATTTTAAAAAGAGTAGCTGCTTTGGAATTTAATCGTTTCTTAAGTTACTACGAAAATGCACCTGATTTAAATTTACGCGCTGCTGACAAGTCTGCTGGTCGTAGAGAACCAATGCAACAACAAGACCGTAATCGTGAACGTGGCCGCAATGAATTTGGTGGCGGTGATCGCGGAGGTCGTGATAGCCGTGGTGGTGATAGAGATGATCGTGGTGCTGGACGTGGTGCTGCAAGAGGCGCTAGCGGGTACAAGCGTTTATTTGTAAACTTAGGTACTAAGGATGGTTTTTATAAAGCAAGCTTTTTACAATTCATATTAGACATGAGTGACTTGAAAAAAGAGGCTCTAGGTAAAATTGATATGAGGGATATGAATAGCTGGGTCGAAATTGAATCTGGCGCGATGAAGCAAATGATTAATGCTGTGGATGGTAAAAGCTACAAGGGTAGAAGAATTAGAATGAATGACGCGGACAGCGGCGGACCTCGTGGATTTAATAACAACGAAGGATAATAACTTAAATAAAGATGATGGTTTAATAAACCATCATCTTTTAATTCAAATTTTTTGAACACAAATTTTAAAATTGGTTAAAAATGGGAACCTTAACTGAACAGCAACAAAAAGTAAGCACATTATTGAAAAAAGCGCCATTGATTATTTCTGGCCCTTGTAGTGCAGAAACTGAAGAACAAGTAATGCAAACTGCTATTCGCTTAGCGGCTACTGGTAAAGTAGACATTATGCGTGCAGGTATATGGAAGCCAAGAACAAGACCTGGAAGTTTTGAAGGTATTGGAACTAAGGGTTTGCCTTGGATGCAACAAGCAAAGAAGGAAACTGGTTTGCCAATTGCAATTGAAGTAGCTACTGCAAAGCAAGTTGAAGATGCATTGCATTTTGATGTTGATGTTTTATGGATTGGAGCGCGTACAACAGTTAACCCTTTTAGTGTGCAAGAAATTGCAGACGCTTTAAGAGGCGTAAAAGTTCCTGTATTAATTAAAAATCCATTAAACCCAGATTTAGAATTATGGGTTGGTGGAATGGAGCGTATAGCTAAAGCTGGTATTGAGGATTTAGGTTTAATACACAGAGGCTTTAGCTCCTATGGTAATACCGATTTCCGTAATGCACCTATGTGGCATTTGGCAATTGAAATGAAGCGCCGCTTCCCAGGTATACCAATGATTAATGACCCTTCACATATTTGTGGACGTCGTGATATTTTACAAGAAGTAGCTCAACAAGCGATTGACTTAGATTTTGACGGCTTAATTATTGAATCACATATTGACCCTGATAATGCTTGGAGTGACGCGAAGCAACAAATAACGCCAGAAGTGTTGAAAGAAATGCTTGAAGCAATTCGTTGGAGAAAAGACGATGTTGCGAATGAAGATTTTCAATCTCATTTGGAAAAATTCCGTCAGCAAATTAATCAGTTAGATGATGAATTGTTGCAAGTTTTGGCTACACGTATGAAAGTGGCCGAAAAAATTGGCGAATACAAAAAGGATAATAACATTACTATTTTACAAACCAATCGTTGGAATGAAATTTTAGAAAGAGCTATCGCGAAAGGCAATAAAATGGGATTAACTGATGATTTTGTTACTAAATATATGGACGCTGTACATATGGAAAGTATACACCATCAGAATAAAGTAATGAATAGCTAATAT
>JBEDKT010000098.1:0-10696 GCA_041172025.1 Bacteroidota bacterium | reverse complement strand
TTTTTTCATCATACACAAAAACCTTGTGTTCCTTCCAAGTAAGTTGAAAAATCTTGCCACCAAATAGGGTAGTGCCTTCTCCAAAATATTGATTACCTAATTCAATTTTCTTCCCAACTTGTTTCATGTTGGTATCCAATATATGTAATATGCTTTCCCCATAATTACCGGTACTTTCAATAAGCTTATTACCATTCCATTCTAATCCCTGCGTATAGCTAGTAACGTCATGTGGGTATACCTTAACTACTTCATAGTTCACATTTGCTGGTGCAGTTATGCTAGCAACGGAACTTTCTTCCTCAGTAGCTGCATTATCATTACAAGCAATTACAAATAAACAAACAATAATTAAGGCGTAATTTTTCATGCATTATACATTAAAACGGAAATGCATTACATCACCGTCTTTTACAATATATTCTTTTCCTTCAATTCTTAATTTGCCATTATCTCTGCAAGCCGCTTCACTTTTATATTTAATAAAATCTTCGAAAGCAATTACTTCGGCTTTGATAAATCCTTTTTCAAAATCGGTATGAATTACACTAGCTGCTTGTGGTGCTTTCCAGCCATGTTCAATTGTCCAAGCACGTACTTCTTGCACACCTGCAGTAAAGTAGGTTTCTAATTTTAATAATTTATAAGCAGATTGTATTAATCTGTTTAAAGCAGGTTCAGTCATTTTATATTCTTCCATGAACATTGCTTTGTCGGTAGGGTCTTCCATCTCGGCAATCTCTGCTTCAATATTGTTACACATAATAATAACCTGTGCGCCTTCGGCTTTAGCCATTTCAGCTAACATGTCAGAATATTTGTTTCCAGTATGCATCGAAGCTTCGTCCACGTTGGCAACATACATAACAGGTTTCTCAGTCAATAAAAAGATATCCGCAATGGCGGCGCTGTCTTCCTTAGACAAACCTAAAGAACGCACACTTTTTCCTTGTTCTAAATGAATTTTGCATTTTTGTAATACTTCTAATTCAACTTTTGCCTTAGGATCCGTTTTAGCCATCTTCTCGCTTCGTTGCATTTTTTTCTCTACACTATCTAAATCTTTTAATTGCAATTCAGTCTCAATAATTTCCTTATCCGAAATTGGATTAATGGCTCCTTCTTCTCTTAATACATTCTCGTCTTCAAAACAACGAATCACATGAATTATAGCACTCACTTCACGTATATTGGCTAAGAATTTATTTCCTAAACCTTCCCCTTTACTTGCGCCTTTAACCAAGCCTGCTATATCTACAATTTCTAACTGAGTAGGGACAATTCTTGTTGGGTTAATTAATTCTGCTAACTGATGCATTCTAATATCTGGGACATCCACCAAACCAACATTGGGTTCAATAGTACAGAAACGGTAATTACTCGCTTGTGCTTTTGCACTAATACTAACCGCATTAAATAAAGTTGATTTTCCTACGTTGGGTAATCCCACAATTCCTGCCTGTAAAGCCATGATATGAATAGTTTTAAGACCGCAAAAATACAATTCTAAACCCAAAATTGACTATATTAGATCCATAAAGAATAAGATATGGCGTTGAATATCATTTGGATAGCATTTTTTGTGATAGCATTTGTGATTGCACTGTTTAAGTTAGTTTTTTTGGGAGATACCGAAATCTTTAAATTGTTGGCTGATGGCCTATTTGACTCGGCTAAATCATCTGTTATTGACGTCGCCTTTCCTTTGGCTGGCACCATGGTATTTTTCCTAGGATTGATGAATATAGCTGAAAAAGCAGGGGCTATTCGCAAATTAGCTACTTGGATGAACCCTTTTTTAAGCCGTTTGTTTCCCGAAGTACCTGCAAACCACCCAGCCATGGGACAAATGGTAATGAACTTTAGTGCCAATATGTTGGGCTTAGACAATGCAGCCACCCCTTTTGGATTAAAAGCTATGGAGAGTTTACAAAGTTTAAACCCCGACAAAGAAAAAGCCACCAATGCGCAAATCATGTTTTTGGTGCTACACACAAGCGGACTAACTATCATTCCCTTAACAATTATTTCTTATAGGCTAGCTGCAGGTTCCCAGGACGCTGCTAGTATATTTATCCCTTGTGTGCTTGCTACAATTGGTACAACATTAGCTTCCATATTAATGGTCGGTGCCTATCAAAAATTAAAATGGGATAGGGTATTAATTGGTTGGATAGCCGCATTAGTGCTGATAATGGGAGGGGTGCTTTTAGGGGTTAATAGTTTGGGGCCTATTCAAAAAGAATTGTTTTCAAAAGTTGCAGGAAGTAGTTTATTAATGGCTATTGTGATAATAATAATACTTGGAGGAGCGTATAAAAAAGTATCCGTTTTTGATGCTTTTATAGAAGGTGCAAAAGGGGGATTTGACATAATTTTTAAAATTATTCCCTACCTAGTGGCTATGTTGGTTGCAATCCGTGTTTTTAGGGACAGCGGTGCGATGACCTATATTCTTGATGGACTAGTGTACTTAATACAACTAACTGGCATTAATACTGAATTTGTGGGTGCTTTACCGGTTGCTATTATGAAACCTTTAAGTGGCAGTGGTGCAAGAGGTATGATGTTAGATATATTCCAAACACAAGGCCCTGATTCATTTGTGGGTAAACTAGCTTCCATTTTTCAGGGATCGGCAGATACTACCTTTTATATTATCGCTTTATACTTTGGTAGTGTAGGGATAAAGAAAATAAGGTATGCTTTATGGGCAGGTATTTTTGCAGATTTAATTGGCGTAGTTATTGCCATATTAATTGGCTACACCTTCTTCAAATAAAAAAAGTATTGGATTTATTAAAGGCCTTGGCTCATTTTCATTACTTCTTCCCATTCTGTATCAGTTACTGGCTGTACCGACAAGCGACCCATTTTAACTAAAGCCATATTAGCTAAGTTTGTGTTAGCTTTTACATCCGCTAATTTAACGGGTGTCTTTAGTTTTTTTAGTGGAGCGAAATCGACTGCTAACCAAGCTGTTTCTTCTGTAGTAGGATCTTGGTAGGATTCTTTAACAACTTTAGCGATACCTACAATTTCCATTCCTTCGTTACTATGGTACCAAAATGCTAAGTCACCTTTTTTCATGGCCCTTAAATTATTCCTTGCTTGGTAATTTCTTACACCGTCCCAAAATGTTTTTTTATCCTTATTAAACTGCTCCCAAGAATATTTGAAGGGTTCTGATTTGATTAGCCAGTATGCCATAAAAAGTAAAATAAATAAATTATAAAAAATAGGTTAGTACCCACTTGCTAATACATCTGCTAAATGCAAAACTTTAATAGTTTGGCCATTAAAATTTATCCTGCCGTCTAAATGCATTAAACAACTCATGTCTGTACTCACAATATATTCAGCTTCTGTTGCAAGCGCGTTGTCTATTTTTTGATCAGCCATCGCTACACTAATTGCATCAAACTTAACAGCGAAGCTTCCTCCAAAACCACAGCACACAGTAGTATCATTCATTTCAACAATTTCAATACCTTGTACTGCTTGTAATAATTTCCTAGGTTCTTCTTTAATTGTGCACTCTCTTAATGCGGCACAACTATCATGAAAAGTAACCTTCCCCTTAAAACTTGCGCCTAAATCGGTTACGTTTAAAATTTTGACTAAAAATTCAGAAAGTTCAAACATTCGGTTAGCAGCTTTTTTTGCTGGACTTTGGAAAGCATTATTTTCAAAAAGTTTACCGTAATTATTTCTAACGAATCCAGTACAGCTTGCACTAGGACTAACAATATAATCCGAGCCATCAAAATCCTGTACAAATTTCGTACATACATCTTTTGATTCTCCCCAAAATCCTGCATTGAATGCCGGTTGGCCACAACAAGTTTGTTGGTCATTGTACTTAACAGTACAACCAGCTTTTTCTAACACTTTAATGGTATTATAAGCAACTTGGGGGTATAGTTGGTCAATAAAACAAGGGACAAATAATTGTACGGTCATAATCAAAAATACGAATTGTATATAAAAAACAAGCATAAACAAAAAAGGCATTCTCAACAAAATGTGAAGAATGCCTTTTTAAAGTATTGTAAAGTAGGTTAGGGCTGTACTTGTAGTCTGTAAATGTACTTGTCTGCCATAAAACCTTTTTCAGTCTTAGGATATTTAGCTTTAATGTCTTTATAGATAACAACAGCTTCTTCGTTTTTGCCATTCAATTCCAATAATCCAGCAGCACGGAATAAATATTCAGCCGATATTGCTTCGTCTTCTGGGAAATGGGTGCCTGCTTTTTTATAATACTCAACAGCGTCGTCGGTTTTCTTTAAATCAGCGTAAGCATCACCAATTGCACCATATGCAATTGCTTGTACTTGTTTAGCGCTTGTAGAAAAATCCTTTAATAAATCAATTGCCTTATTAAATTCACCTGTTCTGTAATAACTTATACCTGCATAATATTTAGCAAGGTTAGCAGCTTTAGTTCCACCAAATTCTTTAATAACATATAAAGCACCTTTAGCAGTACCGTCGCCATTTAATACTAGAGTAGAAGAATCTACAGCAAAATATTTTTCTGCAGTAAATAAAGCATCTACAGCTTTTGATTCACGAGGTTTTTGGTATAATTCTGTGTAACCGAAATAACCAGCTATCAACACTACTGTGAAAACAAGCGTATTAATTAATGCTTTTTTATATTTTTTTACAAAATCTAAAAAAGGATGGTTTTCTTGGTGCAATAAATCAGTCATGTTTTTTTATTAATAATTAGTCAACAATAAAAGGATAATTCTGGTCCATATAAACGTCTTTCAACAATTCGCTGTCATCAGGCCATGGGCTGTCTTCAGCAAATTTTACAGATGCATCAACAATAGCTGCAATTTTATCATCAATAGCTTGTAAGTCAGCTTCTGTTGCAAAATTGTTGGTTAAAATTGTATTCGCAACCTTTGTAATAGGGTCTTGGTTTTTGTATTCTTCCACCTCGTCCTTAGTTCTGTACTTTTGAGGGTCAGAAACTGAATGACCACGGTAGCGATACGTTTTCATTTCTAATAAAGTAGGGCCTTCACCATCTCTCGCACGCTTAACAGCTCTGGCAACACCTTCGTGAACAGCCTCTGCGGTCATTCCGTCAATTTTGTCAGAAGGCATTTCGTAGGCATCTGCTAATTTATAAATATCCACTACATTACTCGTTCTTTCGATTGAAGTACCCATGGCGTAATTATTGTTTTCACAAATAAATACCACCGGTAATTTCCATAACATAGCTAGGTTAAAAACCTCATGTAACATACCTTGTCTTGCTGCACCGTCACCAAAAAAGCATAATACCACATTCTTAGAACCACGGTATTGTTCGGCAAATGCTAAACCAGCACCAGTGCCAATTTGAGCGCCTACTATGCCATGTCCACCGAAGAAGTAATGTTCTTTACTGAAAAAGTGCATACTGCCTCCTTTTCCTTTTGAACAACCAGTTGCTTTACCATATAATTCAGCCATTGCAGCGTTTGGACTCATGCCCTTAGCAAGTGCTAAACCATGATCACGATACCCTGTAATGAATGGGTCTTCCTGGTTAGTGGCGGTCATGCAACCAGAAGCAATGGCCTCTTGTCCATTATAGACATGGAAAAACCCTCTGATTTTACCAGCCATTTTGTACATTTCTTCCGATTTGGATTCAAATTGACGTATTAATTGCATCAATTCGTACCAATATAGATAAGTTTCTTTAGAAAATTTTTGGGCCACAGTCCTTTAATTTTGAGGAGCAAATATAATGGTTTCGTATTAAATCAACACAAAAAACCAGCTTATGCTTCATTTAAAAATGGGTATTTATAGTCGGTTGGAGGGTTAAATGTCTCCTTTATCGTCCTTGCGCTTAACCAACGGTATAAATTCAACATACTTCCAGCCTTGTCATTGGTTCCAGAACCACGGGCACCCCCAAATGGTTGTTGGCCAACAACTGCGCCAGTTGGTTTATCATTTATATAGAAATTACCAGCTGCATGTCTTAATTTATTGGTAGCCAATTCAATAGAAGCCCTGTCCTGAGAAATAATAGCACCTGTTAATGCATATTTAGAAGTGCTATCTAGTAATTCCAATGTTTTTTCATATTTAGTAGCAGGGTAGGTATAGATTGTTAACACTGGGCCAAATATTTCTTCACACATAGTAAGGTATTTTGGATCACTTGTTTCAATTACTGTTGGTTCAACAAAATATCCATTCTTCTTACTAAAATTTCCACCCACAAGTATTTTTGCTTTCTTATCCTTCTTTGCTTTGTTAATATATTTAGCAATATTATCAAATGACTTTTCGTCAATTACAGCATTTACAAAATTGCTAAAATCTTCCACCGAACCCATCTTCATGGTTTGAATGGTTTTAACCAATTTACTTTTAACTGCAACAGCTAAATTACTAGGTATATAAGCACGTGAAGCAGCTGAACATTTTTGTCCTTGGTATTCAAAAGCACCTCTAGCCAAAGCAGTAACAACGGTATCCACTTCTGCTGAAGGATGCACCATTACAAAATCTTTTCCACCTGTCTCACCCACAATTCTTGGATAAGATTTATACTTAGGAATATTCTCTCCAATTTGCTTCCACATATAGTTAAATACACCTGTTGAACCTGTAAAATGTACCCCTGCAAAATCAGGATGTGTGAAACAAGTATTACCAATGGTTGGCCCGTCTACATAAACAATATTTATAACACCATCTGGCAGTCCGGCTTCTTTTAAAATACGCATAAATAATTGCGCAGAATACACTTGGGTATTTGCAGGTTTCCAAACTACCACATTGCCACACATCGCAGCAGAAGTAGGTAAATTACCTCCAATTGCCGTAAAGTTAAACGGAGTAATTGCCAATACAAAACCTTCTAAACCTCTCCACTCCATTCTGTTATGCATGCCTGGAGAAGAAACAGGTTGTTGCTTATATATTTCACTTAAAAAGTGAACATTAAAACGTAAGAAATCTATCAATTCACAAGATGCATCAATCTCGGCTTGGTAGGCATTTTTACTTTGCCCCAACATCGTCGCTGCATTCATTTCAAAGCGATATTTTGTTGCTAATAAATCAGCTGCTTTTAAAAATATATGAGCTCTTGATTCCCAACTCATACTAGCCCAATTTTCACGCACTTTTAGCCCAGCATTTATAGCAAGTTCTACATGCTTTTTTGTGCCTACATGAAAGTGTCCTAAAGTGTGGTTAATTTCATGAGGGGGATGAATTGCTTGCTTAATTCCTGTTCTAACAGCCTTACCATTAATATACATGGGTATATCTAAGGTTTTCTTTTTTAATTGTTCAATAGCTGCTTTTAAAGCTAACTTTTCAGCACTACCAGGAGCATAAGTTAAAACAGGCTCATTGGCTGGAGTAGGGTAATTAAAATATCCTAATTGCATAATGATAATATTAGGGGACAAAAGTAAGGATTTAATGAACATCTGTTAGGAATAGATATCATTTCATGCTTAGTTTACTTTAAATTTGTCCTATAATAAAATTGCATGCAATATATACTGGTTGACATTGCGGATAGAATGAACTTTTATCCATTTAGTTTAACACGTAGTTTGTCCGATTGTAGGGTTGGTATCTTTACATTCAAAGAACGTTGGGATGTTTATTTAGGGGCAGATACAGCCGTTTTAACCGAAAATTATTTACAACCATTATATCCAGAAACAACATTCTTAAATCATACTGAAGCCGTTTGTTTTATTAATATTACCTGCATTCCAACTGTCGAAGTCATTGAACAAATAAAGGCACTTCAAAATGGTGAAAAACTAATTAGTGCAACCGGCAAATGGATAGCAAGTAATAGCAAGGAAAGGACATTCCAAAAAGTTTTGTTACCTGAAGGAGCACCCATTGTTTTTGACACGGTTTCTTTTGTGAATGATGCTGTCCATTTATTAGGCTTACACGAAAAATTTATTCGACGTGATTTTGAAATAGTAAAGAAAGACAAACAATCACAACCGCTTGATTTATCGAATATGGCCATTAACCCCGAGCAAATTTTTATTGAAGAAGGGGCTTCGATATTATGTGCAAATTTAAATGCAAGTAATGGTCCAATTTATATTGGTAAGGAAGCAGTTATTATGGAAGGGGCTTGTATAAGAGGCCCATTTGTATTAGGTTATAAGGCAGTTGTGAAAATGAATGCTAGTATTTACGGGTCTACCACTATTGGCCCTTTTTGCTTAGCTGGGGGTGAAATAAAACATTCAATAATGATGGGTTATTCCAACAAAGGACATGAAGGTTATTTAGGGGATAGTATACTTGGTTATTGGTGTAATATTGGAGCAGGCAGTTCGAATAGTAATATAAAAAATACCGCTACCGATGTGCAATTGTGGAATGAATCAAAACAAGAATGGGTAAGTGTTGGCCAAAAAATGGGTATGTTGGTAGGTGATTATAGTAGAATGGCAATATTGTCAAGAATTAATACAGGAACTTATATTGGGGTAAGTGCGAATATTTTTGGGAAGGGCTTATTACCTAAAATGTTACCCAATTTTACATGGGGTATTGTCCCTGGGTACCAATACGAAAAAGCTATTGAAGACATTGATAACTGGAAGAAATTGAAAGGAACAAGGATCGCAGAAGCAGAAAAACAGGTAATTAAACACTTGTTTGACATTGCCCCTTAGTAAACAAGTCCTTTTTACAGCTCGAGCACTAATTTTAATTACCTTCGCAGCGCTAAAATACCCTATAATTACATTAGTAATAAACATAATATGAGAAAACAAATAGCTGCTGCAAATTGGAAAATGAACTTAACATTAAGTGAAGCTGGAACCTTGCTGGACGAGTTGTTAAATACACCCCATTCCTTAAAAGCAAATCAAGAAGCAATTTTTGCTGTGCCTGCTCCATATATTCCTTTGGCAATTCAAAAATTCACTGGGAAGAATAATGTTTTTGTTGCTGCACAAAATTGTCATCAAAAAACAAGTGGAGCTTACACAGGCGAAGTTTCTGCAACTATGTTTGATTCAATGGGTGTGAAACATATAGTTATTGGCCATTCTGAGCGTCGTGAATATTTTGCGGAGTCCGATGCATTATTAGCAGAAAAAGTAGATGCAGTGTTAGCTATTGGAAGTACTCCAATATTTTGTTGTGGAGAACCTTTAGCCATTAGAGAAGCAGGTACTCAGAATGAATTTGTTGCAGCGCAATTAAAAAATTCTTTATTCCACCTATCAGCCGAACAATTACTTAAAGTGGTAATTGCATACGAACCCATTTGGGCCATCGGAACAGGTAAAACAGCTTCTAGCGAACAAGCACAAGAAATACATGCTTATATAAGAAGCGTATTGGCTGCAAAATATGGTCAAGCAATTGCAGATGAAATATCTATTCTGTATGGTGGAAGTGTAAAAGCAGCGAATGCCGTAGAATTATTCTCTCAAAAAGATGTTGATGGAGGTTTAGTAGGTGGTGCATCTCTTATTGCCACTGAATTTGCAGCTATTATCAACGCATTAAAATAGGTTTTAAAAGACTACTTTCGTAAACATGAAGAACATAAGAAATTTTTGTATCATCGCCCACATTGATCATGGTAAAAGTACCTTGGCGGATCGTTTATTAGAACATACCAAGACTATTACTGAACGTGAAATGATGAATCAGGTTTTGGATGATATGGACTTAGAGCGTGAAAAAGGAATTACCATTAAAAGTCATGCAATTCAGATTAATTATGTGCATAAAGGGGAAACATACACTTTCAATTTAATTGATACACCTGGACACGTAGATTTTAGTTATGAAGTAAGTCGTGCATTGGCAGCTTGTGAAGGTGCCTTATTATTAGTGGACGCTTCACAAGGAATTCAAGCACAAACAATTAGCAATTTATACTTAGCACTTGATAACAATTTGGAAATCATTCCGGTGATTAATAAAATTGATATGGACGGGGCTAAAATTCCTGAAGTTACGGATCAGATTGTAGAATTAATAGGATGTAAAGCCGAAGATATTTTATTAGCAAGTGGAAGATCAGGTATTGGTATTGAAGAAATTTTGCAAGCAATTGTTGAAAGAATTCCAGCACCAAAAGGAAATACGGAAGCTCCATTACAAGCATTAATTTTTGATAGTGTATTTAATAATTTCAGAGGTATTATTGTTTACTACAGAATTATAAATGGAGTATTAAAGAAGAATGATAAAATACGTTTTGTTGCTTCTGGAAGAGATTATATTGCGGATGAAGTGGGAGTTTTGAAATTGGCCATGACGCCAAAGCCAGAAGTACGTGCGGGAGATGTGGGTTATATTATTACTGGTATTAAAGTAGCTAAGGAAGTTAAAGTAGGAGATACTATCACTCTTGCAAATAACCCGGGTGAAATGATTCATGGATTTGAAGAAGTAAAGCCAATGGTTTTTGCAGGTATTTATCCTGTGAATACCGACGAGTTTGAAGAATTACGTGAATGTATGGACAAGCTTCAGTTAAATGACGCGTCCTTAACTTTCGAATTAGAAACTTCTCAGGCTTTAGGTTTTGGATTCCGTTGTGGATTCTTAGGTTTATTACACATGGAAATTGTGCAAGAACGTTTAGAACGTGAATTTAACCAAACAGTAATCACAACAGTTCCCAACGTGAGTTTCATAGCTTATACTACAC
>JBEDKT010000097.1:0-3777 GCA_041172025.1 Bacteroidota bacterium | reverse complement strand
TCCAAGTACTATATTGTTTGCACAAATACGGCCTTGTTTATTTGCAGGACCAGCTAAATACGTAATTAATGGTTGTTGTGTAATAGGATTTTTAAATTCAATTGCGTCACCAACTGCATAAATATCCGGATTAGAGGTTTGCAAAAATTCATTTACCCAAATACCGCGCGCTTCCCCAATTTTTAAGCCAGCCGCAACTGCAAGCCTTGTATCGGGCTTAACACCAATTGATAATATAACTACGTCAGCGTCTAACGACACGCCTGTTTTTAAATTAACTTTTAATTGCCCTTCTATTTTATCAAAACCAGTCACTGCAGTACTTAAAAGTAAGTTCACCCCTTTAGAACGAATATGCTGTTGTACAATAGCTGCGATGGGGTAATCAACAGGGGCTAAAATTTGATTGCCCATTTCAATCACCGTCACATGCAACCCTAAGTCGTGTAAATTTTCGGCCATTTCTAACCCAATAAAACCGGCACCAATCACCACCGCTTTTTTTACTGTTTTTTGCGAGACGTATGATTTTATATAATCAGTGTCACTTACATTTCTTAATGTAAAAATCCCTTCGTTGGTAATACCGGGAAATGGAGGACGAATTGGTTCTGCACCTGGCGACAATACAAGCTTGTCATAACTTTCTTCATATTCCTCTCCTGTAGTTTGATTCTTGGCCTTTATTATTTTCTTTTCTGGGTTCACTTCTAACACTTCTGTTAACACACGCACATCAATATTAAAACGTTGGTTAAATGAAGCGGCCGTTTGTACGAATAGTTTATTTCTGTCGCTAATCACATTTCCTATGTAATAAGGCAAGCCGCAATTGGCATAGGAGATATAGGCTCCTTTTTCAAAAATTATAATTTCAGCATGTTCGTCAAGCCTTCTTAATCTTGCTGCAGTGCTAGCACCACCAGCTACTGCGCCAACTATGATAT
Organism: Bacteroidota bacterium; assembly: GCA_041172025.1. Classification (GTDB taxonomy): domain Bacteria; phylum Bacteroidota; class Bacteroidia; order Chitinophagales; family Chitinophagaceae; genus Sediminibacterium. The sequence goes on along the minus strand of JBEDKT010000097.1, from coordinate 2,830 downwards.
ATTTCATTTTGAATTATTAGACTACAAATTTCAACTTATAATAGAAAATTAATTGTGACAACTGTCACATGAAAATAATATTGTCGAATACCCCCTATGGTTATGGCTTTATTGTTGAATTTGTAATTTATAGGCTTATAGATATGTAATTAAACTTTAACATTCCAATAATGTCAAACTCAACATATAAACCCTACTTTCATCTAAACCCGAAGTTAAATATGAACAAACCAATACTAGTAGCCGTATCCTTTTTTATGGGAATAGGATTAATATCAAGCTGTTCAAAAAATGACACAATAGCCTCAATAGCTATTATAGACCCCTACTTGGCTATAAAATCAACCTTTGGCGCTGCTATTGACTTTACTAGTTTAAACAACTATGCGTCACAAACAAGGCCTGCGTATATTTTAAATGATAATTCTGGCGCGAACCCTATTACAGATAAAAAAGCAACCCTGGGCAGGGCCTTATTTTACGATAAAAATTTAAGCATCAATAATACCATTTCCTGCGGGAGTTGCCATTTGCAGGCCTTTGCCTTTGGAGATACTTCTATTACAAGTGACGGCGTTTTAGACGGCCAAACAGTAAGGCATTCAATGCGCTTGGTTAATTCCCGATTTTCAAATGAAGCAAAGTTTTTTTGGAATGAACGTGCTGCTTCATTGGAAATTCAAACAACAATGCCCATACAAGACCATGCGGAAATGGGTTTTAGTGGTATAAATGGGAGAGCTAATTTAACCACCTTGCTTAATAAATTGGCTAGCATTAATTATTATAAAGAATTATTTAATGCCGTATATGGTGATACTATTGTTAACGAACTTAGGCTGCAAGAATCATTGGCACAATTTATAAGAAGTATTCAGTCCTTCGACTCCAAATTTGACGCAGGAAGAAGCCAAGTGAATAATGACAATAATCCATTCCCCAATTTTACTGCACAAGAAAATGCAGGTAAAAATTTATTTTTAGCCCCACCTGTTTTTGACGGTAGCGGAAACCGAATCGCCGGTGGGCTTGGCTGCAATGGCTGCCACAGAGCGCCCGAATTTGATATTGACCCTAATACCAGGAATAATGGCATTGTTGGAACAATAGGAAGTTCAGCACTCGACCTTGCTAATACAAAAGCACCTTCCTTAAGAAACCTAATTAGGCCAGATGGAATTTTTAACGGGCAAATGATGCATACTGGACAGTTTAAAACATTTGAAGAAGTACTTGGTCATTATAATAATATACCGAATGTAGTTGGCAATAATAATTTAGATGTAAGGTTACGCACAGGTAATATTGGGAATAAATTACAACTAACGCAAACAGAAATTAATGCAGTAGTTGCCTTCATGAAAACACTTAGTGGCACAGCGGTATATACCGACACAAAATGGTCAAACCCATTTTTAGTTAAATAGTTTTCTTAAATATCAATTGCCCTATTCAAAAAAGAAATAAAAGGAGTCATTGTTTCAAAAGTAGTAATTGTTTTTTTGACTAATTGCTTATCAAGCAACTCGGCGTCGCTAATTGGCAAGGAAACAATAAAACTTTTAAGTTTTAAATATTCAATGGCAGGGTTGTCGATTTCATAGTCCTTTGGTGGCCTAACTAATTTATTTGAACTATCTAATGTTCCAAAATTGGTTTGAAATTTTTTCTGCTTTAGTATACTCGAAAATTCTTTGAAACAATAGTCAATTTCTTGTCGTACTTTCTTTAATTCCGGCGCCATTGGCATCCACAAGCCTCCAGCAATAAAAGAAGCGCCAGGTTCTAAGTGAAAGTAGTACCCAGCACATTGTATTTTTTTGCCTCCTTTACTAAAGCTAGCACCAAAATTAGTTTTATACGGATCCTTGTTTTTACTAAAACGCACATCTCTATTAATTCTAAAAACACATTGCTTGGGAGCAAGTTCGGCTAAAGTATTATCGGTTTTTTGAATTCCATTCAGCACCTCTTCTACAAATAGTAAATAATCGGCCTTTGCTAAATCGTATTTATCCTTATTAGCTAAAAACCAATCCCTATTATTATGTTTTGATAATGATTTTAAAAACTGAAGGGTACTTTGTTGTATCATGATGGTAACTTTTACTAAGTGGGTAAAGTTACAAAAGCTCCTGCTTTTGAAATAAAAAACTAACTATACTTTAAAATATCACGAATGATTTTCAGATGGTGATAGGTATGTACTTCAAAAAAACGAATTGTTACAGGTGTATTTAATTGCCCAAAATAGGGATGTATAAAGTAATTGTTTTTTTGACAAGTTGCAAGCTCCATTAAAGCAAGCTTGGTTTTGGCAACACTTGCTAAAAGTGATTCTGTGTTGATGTCGCTATTTGGTGTAACAGATTGAGGCGCTTTGGCTTTGCCCCTTGGGATTTTGTTAAGCCCCAGGACAACTAACCGACTAAAATTGAAAGTCCATTTGTATTTTAAAGGATCAGAACGCTTCACGCCCTCAATTATTTGAGTAATCACTAATAAACTATGCTCAATATGCCAACCAACTGCCCCCTCAGACACAGAAGCTTGCTGTTTAGCCGCATTAGGCACCTGCAAGGCCAGTTGGTCAACTAAATGAAGTAATTGCTGCATATAAACTACAAAGTCTTTTTTGGAGGCAATGCGAATGCTTTTGCTTCATGTTCAAATTGTCCATTATGTGCACCATCGCAAAAAGGCTTATTCTTGCTTAGGCCACAACGACATAAGCCAATTACATCACGTCCACCTAAATCGTAGGTATTGCCTTCTCTGTCCACTATTGTTACAGCGCCTTCTACTTTTAATGAACCGTTGTTGTTTATGG
>JBEDKT010000096.1:0-5123 GCA_041172025.1 Bacteroidota bacterium | reverse complement strand
GTTTTTAATTTGTTAGTTAGTGCAACAGGTAAGGTTTCATCACTTGCTAAAAACAATCCAGATAATACAACACGGTCTTTCATTTTAATTGAATAACCATCAACAGTGAAAGTTAATCCTGTAAGTGGTTTCCAAGAAAATCCTAAACTTGCATTGGTTGAAGTTTCTTGTTTAAGTGCTGGAATTCCAGCAAGCTTGCTTATCTCGTCATTATTACGCGCAATTCTTGATTGAACCAATCCGCCATTTGAAAAAGAAGTAAGCGTATTGCTAAAATTAATTTGTTGTAAAGAAGGTGCACGATATCCTGTACTGAATGATCCTCTAAAATTAAAATTACGCGTAACTTTATACCTGAATGAAGATTTAAAAGTACTTACTGAACCAAAGTCCGAGTAGTCCTCAAAACGAACTGCGCCAGTCAATAAAAGTAAATCCGAAGGGGTGTATTCTACATCACCATATAGTCCAGCTACATTTCTTGTTGCACGTACTTCGTCGTCGGGGCTAAATCCTGGGAAACCTTGTGCGCCTGGTGCCTGCTCAAGTCCTATATTATTAGGATAGGCCATGTAGGAAGCAAATTCTCCTTTATTAATGCCATATGACTCTGTTCTAAATTCACCTCCGTAAGACAGTTTCAAGCCACCATTATTTACAGTGCCAAATTGTTTTGATAAATCTAAATTGGCTGTATTCTGGAAAAAATAAAATCCACCATCATCAAAACTAGTCTTATCGGAAGATGCGATCATTGATGCGTTGAATGTGCCATTTCCATAATAATGGAAATCATTGCGTCCAATGGTATTACTTAAATCCCAATCCCAACCACCACTTGTAGTTCCAGAAATACCAGCCGCCAATGAAAGGTCTCTGATTTCAGCTTGGATATGTGGGTTATAGCTAGTGTCAAGTGTACCTTCCGCTGCAGAGCCTGAAGAGAACATTATACTTGGTACAAAAATAAGATTGCCTTGTTGGTCCACAGGGAAACGGTTTGGCTTAGCAGACCATCTTCTTGTGTAAGCATACGCATCGGAACTTTTATTATTAAAACTTCCAAATGCATAAAATTTAGTTTTGCCGCTTATTGGTAATTCCATATTAAACATGGTTCCATAAGAAGTCATAGAACCGTCACCAAATCCTTGTCTCCAATTGTTAGTAGGTAAACCGTCTTTGTCAGCAATATCCGAAGAAGCAGCTTGACGGAAAGTTTTTCCTTGGTCTAAGAAGTCAAAAGATATATTCATAAACCCTCCTTTCTTACCTAAATCAAATCCTTTATTAATAGCTACTTGTTTTGTTAAACCATCAACTGGATTTTCGGTTAAGTAATCATTTTTATCTTTAAACTGGTAAGTGTTAAACTTTTTGTCATAATAACCGGCAATGCCAGTTGTTACGTTCCATTCTTTTGTATTCTTTTTTAGTACAATATTCATCACGCCCGCAATTGCATCAGAACCATATTGTGCAGAAGCGCCGTCGCGTAAAATTTCAATTCTATCAACTGCTGACTGAGGGAAACTATTTAAATCCACTCCTGAATTACCACGGCCTCTTGTTCCGAATAGTCCTACCAAAGCTACGCTATGGCGTCTTTTCCCGTTAACGAGTACCAATGTTTGGTCGGGCCCTAAACCCCTTAATGTACCAATATCTACGTGGTCGGCACCATCAGCACCCGACTGTTTATTATAATTAAAGGAAGGAGCTACAAAATTTAAAGTAGAAGTTAAATCCATTCTTGCCGTGTTCATGCCAACTTCTGAAAGTTTAATAACATCCACAGGAACTGGAGATTCGGTTTTTACACGACCAATACCGCGGCTACCTACAAGAATTACATCTTGTAAATCAGAAGTAATTGCATCTAACACTACATTTAAAGTGGTAGTAGTCGCTTTTATTTTTTTAGACTCAAATCCAACAGAACTAAACTCTAAAATGTCATTTATTTTAGCATTGATTGTGTAGGTTCCGTTTTTTTCGGAAGCAGTTGCAATTTTAGTGCCTTGCACTTTAACAGTAACACTTTCCAAAGCGCTTCCTTTTGTATCGCTTATCCTACCTTTCACGGGGGATGTTTGCGCAAAAGCATTGGTGCATGCAATGGTTAAGAAAAGGCTAAAATACAGGGCTATTTTTTTTTGCATAGGTGTTTATTTAGATCAATTTAATACTTTTTTTAGCTTTTATGATAAATCTCATATAATTAGTTACTTTTAAAGCTATTTAAAATGAATATATTGACCCCCATGGAAGTAATTATAGATAGGATTAATAAGTTGTTTAGGACCATTCACACTTCGGACTGGGATGAGCTTCAAAAAATACCTCAAAGTGGCGGGGATAGGGTATATTTTAGGATATTACAAGGCAATCAGTCCTGGATTGCAACTTATGACTTCAATATTAAAGAAAGTAAGACGTTTATTTATTTTGCGGAACACTTTTATGCAAAGGGCTTGCCTGTTCCCGAAGTGCTTGCCATTAGTGACGACTTTACTATCTATATTCAGAACGACTTAGGCAATGTTTCCTTGTTAGAAGTGTTGGAAAAAGAGGGGAAGACTGATTATGTTTTTGGACTTTTTCAAAAGAGCCTAAAGGCGTTAGCTAAACTACAGGTTGAAGGCGGGCAAGGACTAGATTATGGTTATTGCTTAACTTCGCATGAATTTGGCAGGTATTCCATATTAACCGACTTACTTTATTATAAGTACTACTTTTTAGACACTTTGCAATATGCATATGATAAACAAACACTAATTGACGAATTTGAATTGCTAAGTGATCAATTGGCAAGTAAGCAGTTTAACTATTTTTTATTCCGAGATTTTCAAAGTCGAAATATTATTGTAAACAATGGGGAGGTTTTCTTTATCGATTTTCAAGGAGGTATGCAAGGGGGATTGTCGTATGATGTCGCGTCCTTACTTTGGCAAGCAAAAGCCGAACTACCTAATGAGTGGAAAGAAAAATTATTAGATTATTATATTCAAGAAGTTCAGGAATTATTACCTTCTCCAATTGATGTGATTCAGTTTAAAAAGCAATATAATGGGTTTGTTTTGCTGCGTTTATTGCAAGTGCTTGGTGCTTATGGATTTAGAGGTTTGTTTGAACGTAAAGCGCATTTCTTAACGAGTATTCCATTGGGTTTGAATAATTTAAAAAACTTCTTACAAGTTTACAAACTAGATTCAGATACGCCTGTGTTTGCTGGCATTTTAGATTGGATGGTCGGGGACGAAGTAATAGAGCGTTTTACACCGATAACTGCAACTGAAAAAACACCTTTAGTTATTACTATTAATAGCTTTAGTTATAAAAAAGGACTGCCAAAAGACGAATCAGAAAATGGTGGAGGTTTTATTTTTGATATGCGTGGAATATTAAATCCAGGAAGATTCGAGGAGTATAAAAAACTATCAGGTTTAGATAAGCCAGTGCAAGATTTTTTAGAACAAAGAACCAAAATGAACACCTTCCTAAATAGTGTCTGGGATTTAATTGACATTACGGTTGAAAATTATTTGACTCGAGATTTTGAATTGTTGCAAATAAATTTTGGTTGCACAGGTGGCCAACACAGAAGTGTTTTTGCGGCTGAACAAACAGCAAGGCATTTAAAAAATAAGTATAAGGTGAAAGTGGTTTTAGCACATTCTAATAAAGAAAACTGGGTTAAGTAAATTTCAACGAAGTAATTATGAAGGCAATGATATTGGCAGCTGGGTTGGGGACCAGGCTAAAGCCCTTTACAGACAAGCATCCTAAGGCTTTGGCAATGGTAAACGGGAAGTCCTTATTACAGCGTAATGTGGAATATTTACAGTCTTTTGGCATTTCAGAAGTAATTGTAAACGTGCATCATTTTTCCGATCAGATAATAAAAATAGTTAAAGATAATGGAGGATGGGGTTCGACAGTTTCCATTTCTGATGAATCAGACGAGGTTTTAGAAACAGGAGGTGGACTGCTACGTGCCGCTTCTTATTTTAAAGAAGAAGCAAAATGGTTGGTAATGAATGCAGATATTTTAACTGACTTACCATTGGATAAAATGATTGTTGCAGACGAACACTTTAATGCATTAGGAGACGGCGATATGGTGGCTACACTTGCTGTAACTAACCGAACAACTACCCGAAATTTAATATTTAATGCGGCAGGCACTTTGTGCGGATGGAAGAATAATTCAACTGGAGAAGAAAAATGGGCAAATCCGCTACGAGATCCTAGTACAGCAGTACCGAAGGCGTTTAGTGGTATTCAAATTATTCATAGTTCCTTTTTCGATGTATTAGAAATGAAAGGGAAATTTTCATTAATAGATGCCTATTTGCAAATTGCACAGCATTATCCGATCCATTATTATGACCATAGTGATGGCATATTATTAGACGTGGGTAAGCCTGAGAGCCTTGAAAAAGCTGCTACAATTTTTAAGTAAATTTTATACTTTTATGTAAATCTTTTTCTTGTCTAAAAAATAGGCAAGTAGCGCAAAAAAAGTAATGAAGCAAATTGCATACATAAACGAGCCAATGCGTAAATCACTTGAAATGTCTTTGCAAACATGTTGGTAAAACCAAGGCAGGGATGAGGTATACACGTTTTCTCCTTTTTCATCTACATGGTCAACCCAGCGAAATAATGCAATTACGCGTGGTAAAAAACCACTCATGAAAAATATAAATAACGGGTTCTTTCCAAATACATCAAAGAATTTACTCCAAGCCCCTTTTGTGTTTTTAAACTCTAACAAGTAGATGAGTATACTTAAAGTAATCGTTGCCAATCCCGAAGTGTACAATACATAGCTGCTAGTCCATATTTTTTTGTTTATAGGGAAACTAAAGTCCCAAATATAACCAGCTAGTACTAATATGATACCAGTTAAAAGTAATTGGGCAAGCATTTCGTAACTTTTTCCTTTTACCTGAATGTACTCGCCAACTAAGTATCCAAATATTACTTGAACAATAGCGGGGAACATGCTTACCAAGCCTTCTGGATCGAACGGGACGCCTTCTCCTTTATATATATGCGTAACGCCAAGTAGGGAGATATCGATTTCATTTCCAAAGAAGCCGGATAAACTATAAGGA
>JBEDKT010000095.1:0-7678 GCA_041172025.1 Bacteroidota bacterium | reverse complement strand
ACTAAATTAGATGGTAATGGTCCTTTGTATAAAGGTGGTGATGGTCCTTATCCTGTGAAGCCTGCTACTTTAGTTGGTGATGTACGTTATGAGAGCATGCCTGACGGCCAAATGTTTTACTCAGTTGCTTATGGTAAGAACCAAATGGGTTCATACGCTTCTCAACTTAGCAAACACCAACGCTGGATGGTGATTAAATATATCAAAATCAAACAAGCAGCTTCTAAAGCTTCTAAATAAAATTTTTAAAAGAGAAAAGATGGCATCTATTAAAGATCAATTTGAAATTCCTGGTACACTTAAAACGTGGTCTTATGCCTTAATGGGCATAGGCGGTGTTGCCTTATTATATGGCATGTTTACCAAAGGTTTTAGCGCAGACGAACATGAGCAAGTTCATTTTTGGGGTACATTAATGTACAACACTATTTTCTGGACGCTAGTTTGTAATGCTGCTATGTTTTTCCTGTGCTTTAGTACTATGGCCATGGCTGCATGGATGCAATCTTTCAGAAGAATTGCAGAAGCCATTTCTACTTTAGTACCTGTTTTTGGTTTTATCACTTTTGCAGTTTTAATGTATGTAGTGATTGGCCATAAACATCATATTTACCATTGGTTAGATGCTGAAGCTGTTGCAAAGGATCCTATTTTAAAAGGTAAAGCAGGGTTCTTGAATCCTACTTTCTTTATTATCTGGACTACTTTAGCAATTACTTTATGGAGCTATTTTGGATATAGAATGCGTCAAATTTCTCGTGAAGCCGATGTTGCTCCTATGGATGCAGCAACTGCTAAACAATTTAATATTAGAAGCATGTGGCGTGCTGGCTTCTTCTTGGTTTGGTTTGGTTTAACGGTAGCTAGTACTATTCCTTGGTTATGGTTAATGAGTATTGACGCACATTGGTATTCAACAATGTACAGCTGGTATACTTTCGCTAGTACTTTTGTTGCTGGTATGGCCTTAATCGCGTTATGGATTATTTACATGAAAAATAAAGGATACATGGAATTAACAAATAGCGAGCATTTACATGATGTCGCTAAATTCATGTTTGCCTTTTCTATATTCTGGACGTATTTATGGTTCTCTCAGTATATGCTTATTTGGTATGCTAATATTCCTGAGGAAACTATTTACTTTAAACATCGTGTTCAAGGCCCATATAAGTCTATATTTTTCTTGAACTTAATTATCAACTTCTTAGCGCCTTTGTTGATTCTTATGAAACGATCTGCAAAAAGGAACTTTACTTTAGTTGCTTTTATGGCAGTACTTATTTTGTTCGGTCACTGGATTGATTTTTACCAAATGGTAATGGGTAGTTTAATGAAAGAGCATGTTGAATTAGGCTGGTTGGATTTTGGAATTTTAGGTTTCTTCGTTGGACTAATGATTTTATTAGTTGCACGTTCTTTAGCTAGCAAACCTTTAATCGCTAAACACCATCCGTTCCTAAAAGAGAGTATCATTCACCAAGTTTAATTAATGATTTAGAAAAAACGAATTATGAGTTTATATTTATCGATTGCAATTATTGCGCTCATCTTTGTGGTAATTTTTCAAATTGCCAAAGCAAGTGAGCATGTCTCTGTCCTAAAGGGCGAAGAAGAGAGCCGAAAACAAGCCAACAAGATTAATGGTTTCTTGATGGTTGCATTCTTGGTGTTAGGCTTTGTGGGTGTTTATGTTTGTAACGAATACCTTTTTAGCAAAACATTATTAGCGCATCCTGCAGCAAGTGTACAAGGTGAAAAACTTGACGAAATGCTTTGGGTAACTTTAGCAGTCACTGGTATCGTTTTCGTTATCACTCAAGTGATTTTATTTTGGTTTGCTTATAAATACCAAGAACAAGAAAACAGAAAACCTTTCTTCTTTGCACATAGCACTAAGTTGGAATTAATCTGGACCGCAATCCCTGCTATTACTTTAACTATTTTAGTAGTATTTGGTTTACGTAACTGGTTCTTCTTTACTGGTGAACCTCCTAAGAATGCAATGGTTGTTGAAGTAACTGGAAAACAATTCGGTTGGATTTTCCGCTATTCTGGAAAAGACGCTGTATTTGGTAAAAAATATTATAAAAATATTGACCCTGCTACTAACTCTGTTGGTATTGTATGGGATGACAAATATTCACAAGACGATATTTTAACAGAACAAACAATGTATGTTGTTAAAGGTACTCCTGTTAAATTAATCATTGGTTCAAGAGACGTTGTGCATGATGTGGGATTGTCTCATTTCCGTTTGAAAATGGACGCAGTTCCTGGTATCCCAACTACTATGTGGTTTACCCCAAAGTACACAACTAAAGAAATGAAAGAAATTACGGGCAACCCCGATTTCGCTTATGAAATTTCTTGCGACCAAATGTGTGGTAATGGGCACTATTCAATGAAAGGTATTATTGAAGTAGTTGACCAAGAAGAATATGATATGTGGATGGCTAAACAAAAGCCTCAATATTATGCTGCGTTTCCTGAAAAGGATCCAACAGCGGTGAAGGAAGCTGATGCAACTGTAAAAGCAGATTCAACAGCGACAGTAGCAACAGCAAAAATGTAATTATACAAATAGAAAATATTTAAATAAAAGGTATGAGTCACGAAGCAGTTTTACATGGACATGATAGCCACGGACATGATGATCATAGTCACGAACATCATGATACATTCTTATCTAAATACGTCTTTAGTCAAGACCACAAAATGATCGCGAAGCAATTCTTGATCACTGGTATGGTATGGGCAGTTTTAGGTGGTTTAATGAGTGTGCTTTTCCGTTTACAATTAGGATATCCTGAAGCAAGTTTTCCTTGGTTAGAATCCCTTTTAGGTAAATGGGCTAAAGGCGGTCAAATTACTCCTGAAGCTTATTATGCTTTAGTTACTACACACGGTACCGTTTTGGTATTCTTTGTATTGACTGCAGGCTTGAGCGGTACCTTTGCGAACTTCTTAATTCCTTTACAAATTGGTGCGCGTGATATGGCTTCGCCTTTCATGAACATGTTATCGTATTGGTTCTTCTTTGCTGCAAGTATTGTAATGTTGTCTTCTATGTTTGTAGAAACAGGACCATTCAGTGGTGGCTGGACTGCTTACCCTCCTTTGTCTGCATTAGGCGACGCTTCCCCAGGTTCTAAGTCGGGTATGGATTTATGGATTATAGCTATGGCTTTATTTGTGGTGTCTTCTTTATTAGGAGGCTTAAACTATATCGCTACTATTTTAAATATGCGTACCAAAGGAATGAGCATGACTCGTTTACCTTTAACTATTTGGGCTTTGTTTTTCACAGCTGTTTTAGGTGTGTTATCATTCCCAGTTTTATTGTCTGGTTTTATCTTATTAATTTTTGATAGAAACTTTGGAACAAGCTTCTACCTTTCTGATATTTTTGTAAATGGTGTTGGTGCCCTTTCTAACGAAGGTGGTAGTGCCATTTTATATCAACATTTATTCTGGTTCTTAGGTCACCCCGAAGTATACATTATTTTGTTACCTGCCATGGGTATGGTTTCTGAAATTATGTCTATCAATTCACGTAAACCTATCTTTGGTTATATGGCTATGTTAGGTTCTTTATTTGCTATTGCAGTATTGGCCTTCTTAGTTTGGGCGCACCATATGTTTGTCACGGGACTGAATCCTTTCTTAGGTTCGGTATTCGTGCTATTAACTTTATTAATTGCTGTTCCTTCGGCTATTAAAGTATTTAACTGGTTAACTACTTTATGGAGAGGTAATATTCGTTTCACACCTGCTATGTTATTCGCTATTGGTTTTGTTAGCTTATTTATTAGCGGTGGTTTAACTGGTATTTGGTTAGGTAACGCAGCTTTGGATATTCACTTACATGATACTTATTTCGTAATTGCGCATTTCCATATTGTAATGGGTGTTGCTAGTATGTTTGGTATGTTCGCTGGTGTGTACCATTGGTTCCCTAAAATGTACGGCCGTCATTTAAATAATTCATTAGGGTATATTCACTTCTGGATTACTATGGCTGGTGCTTACATGATTTTCTGGCCTATGCACTACGAAGGTTTAGCTGGTATGCCGCGTCGTTATTTCGACTTTAGTATTTGGGAGAGTTTCAAACAATTCGCTGAACTTAACCGTTTCATTAGTTTAGTTTCAATGATTGTATTTGCTACTCAACTTTTATTCTTAATGAACTTCTTCTATTCTATATTCAAAGGGCGCCGTGTAACTACTAAAAACCCTTGGTTAGCCAACACTTTAGAGTGGACTACTCCAATTGTTCCTGGTCACGGTAACTGGCCTGGCGAAATTCCTGAGGTGCACCGCTGGCCTTATGATTATAGTAAAGATGGGGTTGACTTTATTCCACAAGACGTTCCTGTTGGCGCTGACGAAACTAGCCACTAGTACTATAATATTCAGTTTACAATGCCCTGATTTCAGGGCATTGTAATTTTTCCCCTTTGTGTTTTTCGAAAAGCATTTAATAACTATACTTGAAAGCAATATTTAAAGATTACGCGCAACTGATGAAGTTCACCCTAAGTTTTACGGTGGTATTCACTTGTGTAATTTCCTTTCAGATTGCACCTAATAACACTTCCTTCGATTGGTTTAAAATTTTACTTTTAACTTTTGCTGGACTTTGTATTACAGGTAGTGCGAATGCTATTAACCAAGCAGTAGAAAAACATACCGATGCGAAAATGAAACGTACTGCCGACCGCCCAGTGGCTGCTGGTAGAATGTCAGAACAAGCAGCTTATACTTTCGCAATTGTTACAGGACTTTTAGGCGTTGGTTTAATGTGGTACTATTTTAATTTTTCAGCTGCCGTACTTTCTGCATTTAGTTTATTTTTATATGCTTTTATTTATACGCCGCTAAAGAAAATAAATTCTATTGCTGTTTTGGTTGGTGCATTTCCTGGCGCTATTCCTTGCCTTATTGGCTGGGTTGCTGCCACTGATATTTTTTCTCCTTTTGAATCGTTCATAGTGAATGGCAAAGAATATTCAAATGCTGGTGGTTGGGCTTTATTCTTAGTACAATTTCTTTGGCAGTTCCCTCACTTTTGGGCAATTGCTTGGGTTTCGCATACCGACTATTCTAAAGTAGGTTTTAAATTATTACCTGCTAAAGAAGGTCCTACAAGGTTTACTGCATTACAATCCATTATGTATGCTGTGTTAATGATCCCTATTGGTTTCTTACCGCACTATTTTAATATTACAGGCGACTTGAGTATGTGGGTAGTGTTGGTTGCAAATATTTTCATGGTGGTGCAGTGTATTAGATTATATCAAAACATGGGTGTGCCTGCGGCACGCCGCGTGATGTTTAGTAGTTATATATATTTACCAATTGTTTTTTTGGCATTATTAGCTGATAAAATTTAAAATTATGGTTACAGAATTAACATCCAACACAGAAAAGAAAAGAATGCATCCTTATAAGGTGTTTCTTTTGGGCGGCATTGGCAGCATTGTAATGATGTTTGCTGGTTTAACGAGTGCCCACATTGTTAAAAAAGGCCAAGCAAATTGGCTAGAGTTTGATTTGCCGAGTGTTTTTATTGCTTCGACCGTAGTTATTTTATTGAGTAGTTTTACTATTCAAATGGCTTTGAAGAAATTCAAGGAAAATCAAATGACTACTTATCGTGGTTTCCTTACAGTGACTGCTATTTTAGGAGTTGTTTTTATGATTTTGCAGGCTCAAGGCTTTTGGGCTTTAGAAGCAAATAGCATTGCACTTATTGGACCAAGAAGCAATTCTGCTGCTTCGTTCTTTTTTGTTATTGTCGGATTGCACCTTTTACACGTTTTAGGCGGTATTTTAGCCCTAATTGGTGTGACTTTTAGCTCTTTTAGGGCTAAAAACAACGAAAACCCTATTGCGATAGAATTACTATCTACTTACTGGCACTTCGTAGATATTCTTTGGATATACCTAATTATCTTCCTTTATTGGTTAGGGTAATTTTAAAAAAAACCGGATATTTTTTATCGAATATCCTTGATAGCCAATATTTTTGCACTGAAACTGAAATTGAACATGTCAACAACAACAAGCGCTTCTCCGACAGAAGCAAAATCATGGGGAGGAGGAAAAAGCCCCTTTAATGTAGAGTATGGAAAGGTGATGATGTGGTACTTCTTAATGAGTGACGCATTCACCTTTGGTGCTTTCTTAATTTCTTATGGAACGGTACGTTTTTCAACAAACGGATGGCCTGACCCGAACGAAGTTTTCAAAAGCTTTCCTTTTGCTCCAGAAGGAGTGAACGCGCCTTTGGTATTTGTGAGTGTCATGACTTTCATTTTAATTGTTAGTTCTGTTACAATGGTTTTAGCTGTGCAAGCAGGTAAGAACATGGACAAGCAAGGTGTTGTTAGAAATATGATTTTAACTATCATTGGTGGTATCGCTTTCTTAAGCTGTCAAGCTTGGGAGTGGAACCATTTATTCCATGAAGGTGCTTGGTGGGGTGCTAACCCTTTCTTGAATGCTGACGGAACAGCTTCTTCTACCAACTTTACTAATTTCTTCTTTACTATTACTGGTTTCCACGGGTTCCACGTATTTAGTGGAGTGGTAATTAATATTATCATGTTAATTATGACTTTGATGGATAAGTTTGAACAAAGAGGCCATTACCTTATGATTGAAAAAGCAGGCTTGTACTGGCACTTTGTAGATTTAGTGTGGGTATTCGTATTCACTATTTTCTATTTATTATAAACTTATTATTCGCTCGATTTATATCCCTCGAAAAAAAAATTAATTATGTCACATTCGCACGGTACACCAGCTGAACAACACGCAGCCGTTATTGCTGAAATTAAAAAAGTAACCATCATCCTATCAGTTTTAACAATTGTTGAACTAATTATAGGCTTTGCTATGATAGGTATGACTTCGGATTTCTTACGTTTAACAGCAAAAGGAACTATTGTTATATTAATGATGGCTAAAGCATTTTATATTGTTGCTTACTTTATGCACTTAAAACATGAAGTGAAGAATTTGATTATGACCATTGTGGTGCCTTTGGCTTTGTTTATTTGGTTTATCATTGCTTTTTTATCCGATGGTAATTCTTACAGAAACTTACGTAACAAATACGACCGTCATTACCAAGAACAAGCTACTATTAAGGTAGAAAAGAAGGAACATGGTGCAAAGCACGAAGGCACACACGAAGTGAAGCCGGCTGATGCGCACGAAGCTCCTGCAAGCCACTAGTTGAATGGCTTTTTAAGCCTAACTTATATTATTAAACCATCCTCAAAAGGGATGGTTTTTTGTTGCGCTTATTGATTCAATTTAGGGTTTGGGTTGTAACTTCGCTTGAATTAATTATTTACAATGTCAAAGAAATCGCTTTATGGGTTGGTAATTGCATTACTAATACCAATACTTTGTTACCTATGGCTAAAGCAAGCAAGTGAAACTGCCGTTATTATGCCGCGCCATTATTTAATGGATACAGTAATGGAGTCGGTTGTAGACGGTAAACTAAAATCGGATACTGTTTGGCATACCACTAAGGATATTCGTTTAGTGAATCAAATGGGAGACTCCGTTAATTTGTACGACCAAGCAGGTAAAATTATTATCCTTGATTTTTTCTTTACTAGTTGTGGAAGTATTTGCCCTAAGCTTACAAACAATA
>JBEDKT010000094.1:0-3064 GCA_041172025.1 Bacteroidota bacterium | reverse complement strand
CTACTTTATCATAATATAAATCCTTAGTAGCGACAAATACTACAGGTAAGTTTTCGTCCACTAAGGCTATTGGTCCATGTTTCATTTCAGCTGCAGGGTAACCTTCGGCGTGGATATAAGTAATCTCTTTTAATTTAAGGGCTCCTTCTAATGCGATTGGAAAATTATAGCCACGTCCTAAATATAAAAAGTCTTTTGCGTCTTTAAATTGCATTGCAATTTTCTGAATGGTACTAGTGTCTGCTAATATTTCTTTTACTTTTTCAGGTACAGCAGCCAACTCATTTAACAAATGTACATACCGGTCGTTGCTAATACTGCCTTTTGATTTTGCTATCTTTAAAGCCATCATACTTAAGACAGCTAATTGTCCGGTAAATGCTTTTGTGCTTGCTACGCCAATTTCAGGTCCAGCATGTGTATAAGCTCCTGCGTCACTTAAACGCGCAATACTACTTCCAACTGCATTTACAATTCCGAAAATAAATGCACCTTTTTCTTTTGCACTTTCTAATGCGACTAAGGTATCGGCAGTTTCGCCACTTTGTGAAATGGCAATAATTACATCTCCAGGATGTATAACAGGATTGCGGTATCTAAATTCTGACGCATATTCCACTTCTACAGGAATACGACATAATTCTTCAATTAAATATTCGGCATATAAACCAGCATGCCAGCTTGTGCCACAAGCCACAATAATAATGCGGGATGCATTTGCTAATGCTTCAATATGGTTATCGACGCCTGCCATCACAATTTGTTGTTGTTCGTGTAATAACCTTCCTCTTAAACAGTCAAATATAGTAGCAGGTTGTTCGAAAATTTCTTTCAACATAAAATGGTCGTAACCGCCTTTTTCAATAGCCGCCAATTCCATATCTAGTTTTTGAATAAAAGGAGTCTGCTTTTCGTTCCCTAAATTTTTCAAAATAAGTTCATCCTTTTTTACAATTGCTATTTCGTAGTCGTTTACATATACTACTTCTTTTGTGTATTCAATAATAGGAGAGGCGTCACTTGCTAAAAAATGTTCATTTTTCCCAATGCCAATAACTAGAGGGCTTCCTTTTCTTGCGGCAATAATTGTTTCAGGATCGTCTTGGTCAATTAATAAAATACAGTAAGCACCTACAATTCTTTTTAAAGCAATGCGTAATGCTTCTTCTAAACTGCTTTTGTTATTGTCTTGTATGTCTTGTATAAAGTTAAGTAGTACTTCGGTGTCGGTATCACTTTTGAATGTGTACCCTTTTGATAGCAGGTCTGTTTTTATTTGAACATAGTTTTCGATAATGCCATTATGCAGCATTGCTAACCTTCCATTATTAGACAGGTGCGGATGTGCATTTCTGTCAGAAGGTTCGCCATGGGTTGCCCAACGCGTATGACCAATTGCAATATGTGCATGTAAATCTTTTCCAAGAACAGCTTCTTCTAATTCTGCAACCTTGCCCTTTTTCTTATATACTAGTAATTGTTTATCCTGAATTATGGCAACGCCAGTACTATCGTATCCGCGATATTCTAATCGTCTTAAACCTTTTATAACAACTGGATATGCTTCTCTGTTTCCGATATAGCCAACGATACCACACATATATTAACAATTTAAGTGAATAAAAAACTTAATCAAAAGTAAACATTAATGAATTAACTAATATTAAAAATTAGTTCAGAATGCCAAAACTGAGCAACTAATTACTATTAGGTATAGAAATTATAGAAGTGTTCCGTGTAAAAATTGGTAAGCCAAGCTAAAGTAAATTAAAATGGCAGTCACATCCACCAATGTTGCTACAAAAGGGGCTGAAGAAACAGCAGGATCGGCACCTAGTTTTTTTAATACAATGGGTAACATGGAACCAGTAATGGTTCCCCAAATTACTACACCTACTAATGTTAGGCCAATAGTGTTGGCAATTAGCAGCCAATGTATTCCGTAAAAATCTGGTTTGATGTAATGCAAAATGAGCACTTCAAAAAATCCAATGATTCCTAAAATAATACCTAATAAAAACCCGCTAAAAATTTCACGTCTTAAAATTCTCCACCAGTCTGAGATGGTAATTTCACCAACCGACATTGCTTGAATAATTAAGGTGGAAGCTTGAGAACCCGTATTTCCTCCACTTGATAATATTAAGGGGATAAAAGTAGCTAAAACTAAAACTTTGTCTAATTCATTTTGGAAGTAACCCATTGCCGAAGCGGTAAGCATTTCTCCTAAAAACAAAACAACCAACCACGTGATTCTTTTTTTGAATAAATTAAAAATAGAGATATCCAAATACGGTTCATTCAATGCTTCGGTACCTCCCATTTTTTGCATATCCTCGCTAAACTCTTCATTCGTAACCCAAAGTATATCGTCAATGGTAACAATACCAAGCAATACATTGTTATCATCTACAACAGGTATGGCCGTACGGTTATTCATTTTAAAAACCTGACTCGCATGTTCTTGGTCATCATACACATTTAGTGCAACAAATCTTCCGTCTATAATTTCGCCAACGATGTCCTCAGTCTTTGCTAAGAGCAAATCTCTAATTCTAATGTCATCCACTAAACATCCTTGTTCATCAATAATATAAATTACATCAATGGTTTCTGAATTCTTACCGTATTTACGAATATTATCTAATACTTGTCCTACAGTGAATGCAGGATATACATAAACATAGTCGGGTGTCATTAAACGACCCACACTATCTTCAGGGTAGCCTAATAAGGACAATGTAATTTTTCTTTCTTCGGGGTTTAATAATTTAATTAAATCACGAATAGCGGCTTTTGGTAATTCTTCTAAAAAGTCAGTACGGTCATCGGGAGGTAGCTCATTTAAAATTTTAGCAGTTTTACGTGCGGGAATTTCTTTTACAATATCCTTTTGTTGGTTAATATCTAATAACTTAAAAACACTCACTGCACGGTGCACAGTCATATTGTCAATAATCAAACTCTCATGTTGCGGGAACTCATTGACCAATTCCACTACATCACTAATGTTTTGCTCATCTAAAAATTCCTTTAGAAGCAGTTTGTCGGCTCTAGATAGTAT
>JBEDKT010000093.1:0-3497 GCA_041172025.1 Bacteroidota bacterium | reverse complement strand
CTATTAACCTTGCCATTATTTTCATTGGCACAAACAATAGACCGATCAAAATCGCCACAGCCAGGCACGGCGCCCCTTATTCAAATTGGCAATCCAGTTAAATATACATTGGCCAATGGGTTACAAGTTTTTGTGGTTAAGAATACTAAACTACCTAGGGTTACAGCGTCACTTGCTTTTGATATTGATGGTTTTAAAGAAGGGGACAAAGCGGGCATGGCCGATATAGCTGGTCAATTACTAAAAAGAGGAACAACCAACAAGTCAAAAGTTGAATTGGATGAAGCTGTTGAATTTTTAGGAGGTAGCTTGTCTACTTCTAGTACTTCTGCTTCTGCAAGTTCATTAAAAAGCAATTTTCCTAAATTAATGGAATTAATGGCAGAGGTGGTTTTTCATCCTGCATTAGCACCCATTGAATTAGAGAAAATAAGGAAACAAACCTTGTCAGGGATTGAGTCAAATAAGGATGACCCAGATGCTATTGCTAATAATGTAGTAAAGAAATTAGTGTATGGTGCTGCTCACCCTTTTGGGGAAGTAGCTACCACCAAAACAGTTTCGGCAGTAACCGTTGCAGATGTTAAAAAATTCTTGTCAACTTATTGGAAGCCTAATATTGCTTACTTGGTTTTTGTAGGTGATATAGAACCCTTAGCTGCGAAAGCGTTGGCTGAGAAACATTTTGGTGCATGGAAAATGGGGGTGGTGCCAAACCCGATAGCTGCTATGCCAACTAAGCCAAGTACTTATGTGGCCATAATTGACCGTCCTGCTTCAGTGCAGAGTGTGGTGACAATAGCTTCTACTGTCAATTTAAAACCAGGTTCGACAGACGTGATTGCAAGTTCTGTATTGAATAATATATTAGGAGGTGGTTTTTCGGGTCGTTTGTTTGCCAACTTAAGAGAAAAGCACGCATTTACTTACGGCGCTTATTCTACTTTATCTCCAAGCAGACAGGTTGGATTTTTCTCTGCTGAATCTTCTGTAAGAAACGAAAAAACGGATAGTGCAATTCAAGAACTATTACGCGAAATCAATATCATTAGGAATGAGAAAGTGGGTGATACCGAATTAATGCGCATGAAAAATTATTTAGCGGGAGGTTTTGCACGTTCTTTAGAAAACCCTGCAACAATTGCTGGTTTTGCTTTGAACATTGCACGTTATAAAATGCCTGCCGATTATTATCAAAAATATTTGACCAATTTAGCCTCAGTAGATGCGCAAAAAGTACAAGCTATTGCTAATGGTTTAATAAACCCAGCTCAAATGCATATTGTGATAGTAGGTAATGCAAAGCAAATAGCAAAAGGGTTAGAGAAATATGGCCCAGTTAAATATTTTGATTTAGAGGGTAATGAAATCGCAGCCCCAATAGAGGCCAAAGCAGACGTATCCTTGACCCCTGAAGTATTATTAAGCAAAGCTATAGATGCAGTTGGCGGAGTAGCTGCAATAGCTGCTATTAAGGATTTGCAATTAACAGGAACAGTGAGTGTTATGGGACAGTCATTGGCAATGGCACAAACCATTATAGCGCCAGGTAATTCAGTTACTACCATGTCAATGGGAGGCATGACTGTTTCAAGACAAGCTATTGTTGATGGGAAATACTCAGTCACTCAACAAGGAATGGAAACGCCTATCAATGAAGAAGTAAAGGAAGGCCTTGACGAGTCGGCTTATATAGCTCCAGAACAATTATATATCGCAAAGGGTTATAAGTTAAAAATTGTAGGTGTCGAGAAAGTAGAAGGAGTTGATGCGATAGATGTTGAATTAACTTCCCCTTCAGGTAAAGTATCGCATCGTTTTTATGATGCTGCTACTTATTTATTAGTTAAAACTTTTAAGTCAGAGGAAGTGCCAGGACGCGGCACCATGACACAGCAACAATATTTTAAATCTTATCAAACAGTAGATGGTGTTAAGGTTGCTGGTGAGCAATTATTAGATTTGGGACAAATGAAAATGAATATCAAGTACAATGAAATTAAAGCTAACCAAGGTTTAAAAACATCAGACTTGAAGTAGGCAAATATAGTTAAGCAACTAAGTTGTTGTAATAAAAAAAGAGTCCCGACATTAATTGTCGGGACTCTTTTTTTATAGTCGAAATATAATCGGTAATAATAACTTATTCCAGGCTAGAATCTTATGCCGTATCCAATATTAAACATTAAATGATTCCCAGTGTAATTAGCAATTACATTATCCTTGTCATTTAAACGATAAGGAAATATTGCATCCTTATTCGAGGTATTCACCACAGTGAAATCAATAAACTGGCGGTTAGTTCTATAACCAATACCTCCACTAATAACAATTTTAGAAGGCTTTATTACCGAAGCGCCGTTGCCGTCAGTTAGTTCATTTTTATAGGGAGAACCGAAATAGGCAAAGCCGCCTCTTAACATCCAGTTTCCAGTTAATTTAACTTCTGAACCTAATTTTATATTTACATTGTTTTTATAGGCAGCTTTAATAGTAGTGTTTAATTGGTCATAATAGTCATTGCTAGCTTTGTCGTAAGTATTTGAAGAATACCTAGTGCCTGCGTAATTTACCCATTCAATATCGGCACTAATAAAGCCTAATGGCTGCGTTGGCTTGCCTGGTGAAGCAAAAAAGTAACTAGTGCTAAAAGTGGTTTTCAGGGGAGTCATCACATTGTATTCACTTGAACCAGGGTAGCCGTCGTTTAGGTTACTTGAACTTTCGAATTGTGTTCCGGCATATGCTTCAGTATTTGTGGTCATGTCGGAACTAACTTTATCTCTAAATGAAATTAGCTGAGGAGTTTGCAAAGAAAAACCAACACGTAAAAAAGTTTCAGGCTTATAAATAATTCCAAATTTTGCACCTAATCCCCAAGCTCTAGAACTAAAATTTTCATTAAACACAAAGCCGCCAAAATAGTTTTGGGTATTGTTTTTATCTGAATCAGTTTCTGAGTAAGTAACCGACCTGTTATAATTAATCATTGGCATTACAATGCTAGCACCTAAATATAATTTATCAGCCATATTGCCGCCCCATCCAAATGCAAGTTCATTATAACCACCACTTGTATAAGCGTCATATTGTTGGTCAACACCAGTAGAAATAGGCACTAAACTTTGGTACCCAATTACATCGCCATTGGCATTCGCCATGGTATCCACTAAATAAGTTCTAAAGGCCAATGAACTACCAAAAATATAATTATTCAATGCAGCGTTTGTATCGGCTTGGTCATAAATTAATTCCTCTAAATATTTTTCAGAATAACTACTGAAATTATTTTTTCCGCTAAAGCTTATGCGGTTATTGTAGTCAGCAATTTGGTTATAAGTAATTGAAAAAGCAGTGCTTGTCCAGTTTCTTCTTTTTTGTCCATCTGCAAATACAAATCCTACAGTACCTAGTGTGCTTTTATTTTCGGTAGCACTACTATTTTTGCCCATATAACTAAATGTATTTGATTTAGTCAAAAACTTAGGGGCTAATAA
>JBEDKT010000092.1:0-6579 GCA_041172025.1 Bacteroidota bacterium | reverse complement strand
ACCTTAGCATGGTTTTTACAAAATTATTCCCGTGACTACTAAATACCCATGATGTTCGAATAATAATTGTTGCTTCATTTGCAGCTAATGCCAATTGTTCCCCTACTGCCTTTGTCTCTCCATAGTAATTTACTGGTTGAACCAAAGTGTCTGGTAAATAAGGGCTGGTTGCATTGCCACTAAAAACATAGTCTGTAGAAAATGTAATAAATGGAATAGCTAATTGCTTTGATACTCTTGCTAGTTCTCCTACAGCAATCGCATTCACCGTATAGGCTAATTCCTTTTCTACTTCTGCCTTATCCACTGCTGTATAAGCCGCTGTATTAATTATACAATCGGGGGCGAAACTTTTTATTGTCTTTTCAAAGTGTTCGGGTTGCGACAAATTTACTATTTGCCTGTCTGCAAATACAAAATCAAAACCAGGGTAAAGTGCCGCTAGCTGAGTAAGTTCCCATCCCAACTGTCCATTCGCTCCAATAACTAGTACTTTCTTAATTTGCATGTTGAAAAATTATCAGCTTCAATTAATTATTTGGAAATGAATTCTTTAGGCAGCTTAGTCCACTCACTGGGAGGTAATGCCTTAAAATAATCGTAGGTCTTTTTCAACCCTTCTGCACGGTCCACTTTGGGCTCCCAACCAAGTATAGTTCTAGCTTTTGTGATATCCGGTTGGCGTTGCTTAGGGTCGTCCACCGGCAATGGTTTATAAATTATTTTTACGCCTGACCCTGTTAGCTTTAATACTTCTTCTGCAAAGTCCTTTAAACTAATTTCATTTGGGTTCCCAATATTTACGGGCTGTGTATAATCGCTCATTAATAGTCGGTAGATACCTTCTACTAAATCGTCTACATAACAAAAGCTTCTTGTTTGTGAACCGTCGCCGAACACTGTCATGTCCTCGCCCCTTAAAGCTTGACCAATAAAGGCAGGTAATGCACGGCCATCATTCAATCGCATTCTTGGACCATAGGTGTTAAAAATGCGGATAATGCGGGTGTCCACATTATGAAAAGTATGGTAAGCCATGGTAATGCTTTCCATATAACGTTTTGCTTCGTCATACACGCCTCTTGGGCCTACCGGGTTTACATTGCCCCAATATTCTTCCGTTTGTGGGTGTACTAATGGGTCGCCATAAACCTCACTTGTACTTGCCACTAATATTCTTGCTCCCTTTGCTTTCGCTAGCCCTAATAAGTTATGCGTCCCCATTGCACCCACCTTCAAAGTCTGGATAGGTATTTTTAAATAATCAATCGGGCTTGCTGGTGATGCAAAGTGCAGGATATAATCAACAGGTCCCTCAATATCAATAAACTTGGTCACATCGTGATTGATGAACTTAAAGTTTTCATTGTCCATTAAATGTGCAATGTTCATTAAGTCACCTGTAATTAAATTATCCATCGCAATAACACGGTAGCCTTCTTTTATAAAGCGATCGCTTAAATGCGATCCTAAAAATCCTGCTGCACCTGTTATTAAAACTGTTTTTTGACTCATTGATTCGTTTTGTTTGTCTTACCAATTACTTTAATTACTTACTTCTTCCAATACTTTCATAGTGATACCCCAGCTCCTTCATCTTTGCTACTTCAAATAAATTCCTGCCATCAAAAATTACTTTTTGCTGAAATATTTGTGCAATGCGCTCAAAATCGGGCGTTCTAAACTCACTCCACTCTGTAGCAATAACTAATGCGTCAGCACCTTCCAATGCTTCGTACTGGTTCACTGCATATTTAATACTATCACCAATTTGATTTTTTACATTAGGCATCGCTTCAGGGTCATACGCTGTAATGTTTGCACCAGCCGCTAATAAAGCTTCAATAATGGCCAAGGCTGGCGCCTCTCGTATATCATCGGTATTAGGTTTAAAAGCTAAACCCCATAAAGCTATTTGCTTGCCTTGTAAATTGTAATCATAAAATGATTTTAATTTTTCAACAATGTGCAGCTTTTGATTTTCGTTAACTTTCTCCACCGCTTTTAATATCTCAAAAATATAGTCTACTTCATTTGAAGAATGTACTAAAGCTTGCACGTCTTTTGGGAAACAACTTCCTCCATAGCCAATACCTGGGAATAAAAAACGTTTTCCAATTCTGTCATCACTTCCAATGCCCCTTCTTACCATGTCCACATCAGCTCCCATGCGCTCACACAATTGTGCAATCTCATTCATGAAAGATATTTTTGTAGCCAAGAAACTATTAGCTGCATACTTTGTTAATTCCGAACTACGCTCGTCCATAAAAATCACCGGGTTGCCTTGTCTAACATACGGCGCGTATAAATCACTCATCACTTGCTTCGCACGATCCGACCTAGTACCTACCACCACACGGTCTGGTTTCATAAAATCATCCACCGCTACCCCCTCTCTTAAAAATTCAGGATTGCTTACCACATCAAATGCCCCTTTATAATTTACCGCTATGGCAGCACTTACTTTGTCCGCTGTACCCACCGGCACTGTGCTTTTATTTACAATAACTTTATAGTCCTTTAATAATTTTCCTAATTGATCGGCTACACCTAATACATATTTTAAATCTGCACTTCCGTCAGCACCAGGAGGTGTTGGTAATGCTAAAAAAATAATCTCTGCGTCGTCAATCACTTCGGCCAAGTTCGTTGTAAATGCTAAACGTCCTTCCTTAATATTTCTTAAAAAAATCTTTTCTAAACCTGGTTCGTAAATAGGTATTTGACCAGCTTGTAAACTTGCTACTTTTGCTTCATTTATATCCACACAAGTCACTTTATTACCCGTCTCTGCAAAGCAAGTGCCTGTTACTAATCCTACATACCCTGTTCCTATTACTGTTATTTTCATGTAGCTATTGATTAATTAAAAAAAGATTTTACACCTTCCGTTATATATTTTAATTGCTCGCTATCCATTTCGGTATGAATAGGCAAAGAACAAACTACAGGTGTTAATGAATTAGTTACCGGCAAATTTAAGTTTGTATACTTTCCTTCTCCAAACATTTTTTGCAAGTGACCAGGCACAGGATAATATATCATACAAGGGATTTCTTTTGCTGACAAATGCGCAATAAATTTATCCCTGTCAACCCCATTCAACTGCATTGTATACTGATGGTATACATGCGTGCTATATTTTGCAACAGTAGGTGTATTTATTTGATCAATAATCGCAAATGCATCACTGTAAAATTTCGCAACCTTTTGCCTTGCCTGATTATATTTATCTAACTGTTGAAGCTTGATATTTAAAACAGCTGCTTGTATTGAATCTAACCTTGAATTACAACCCACAACATCATGGTAGTACCTTTCCGATTGTCCATGGTTTGCAATCATAGTCATTTTATCGGCTAATGCTTTATCATTGGTAAATAATGCTCCTCCATCTCCAAATGCACCTAGGTTTTTACTAGGATAGAATGAAGTTGCACCAATATGACCAATAGTTCCTGTTTTTTTTGTGGTCCCATTGCTGAAAGTATAATCACAACCTATAGCTTGTGCGTTATCTTCTATGACATATAAATTATGCGCTTTTGCAATTGCCATTATTTCCTCCATTGGTGCAGCATGCCCATATAAATGTACTGGTACAATTGCTTTTGTTTTTGGAGTTATTGCATTTTTCAGACTTTCTATATCCATGCAAAAAGTGATTGGGTCAACGTCCACAAAAACGGGAGTTAGTCCTAATAATGCGACCACTTCGGTGGTTGCTATATAAGTAAAAGAAGGCGTAATTACTTCATCACCAGGCTTAAGCCCCAATGCCATCATTGCAATTTGTAAAGCATCGGTCCCATTAGCACACGGAATTACATATTCGGCCTTTAAATAAGTGGCTAAATTATGAGCAAAATCCTTCACTGCTTTCCCGTTAATATAGGAAGCTGTATCAAGTACTTCTTGTATAGAAGCATCCACTTGTTCTTTTATGGCTAAATACTGGTTTTTAGTATCCACCATTTGAATTTTTCTCATCCTATAAATTTTAGCAAAATTACACTAAAATGGCTATTTTTATTGATTTTTGCTTCATAGAATAGCTCAATATGTTCCTTTATAAACTGTTTTTGTGGTTATATCCTTTACTCGCTAAAATCATTAGTCCATTTAATGAGAAGGCGCAATGGTGGAGCGATGGTCAAAAGCAGGCTTGGAATGAAATAGCCAACGCAAAAAAAGACATCACCAAGCCAATTATTTGGGTGCATTGTGCTTCTTATGGGGAATTTGAACAAGGGCTTCCCATTATTGAAGGCTTAAAAAACAGCTATCCAAATTATCAAATTTGGCTTACGTTCTTTTCCCCTTCTGGCTACTTACACCGGAAAAATGATCCTACTGTTGATGTGGTTACTTACCTACCCTTTGATGGTCCTAAAAACGCAGCAAGGTTTATTGCATTGCTACAACCAAAGCTAATTGTATTTATAAAATATGAGTTTTGGTATTACTATTTAACTGAAGCAAAAAATAAGCAGATACCTACTATATTAGCTTCTGCAATTTTTAGGGAAGACCAAATTTTCTTTAAACCCTATGGGCTATTTTTTAAAAAAATACTTTCTCTTTTTACTTGCATTTTAGTGCAAGACCCTTCCTCCTATAAGTTAATAAACCCATTACTAAAAGAAACTGAAATTCGCATAACTGGCGACACCCGATTTGACCGTGTTATTAATACCTCAAAACAAATTGTGCATTTTGATTGGATAACAAGAATAAATAATTTTAAAAATATTATAGCCGGGAGCACATGGGAAAATGATCATGAAATATTGGCTAAAACGGTAACCGAAATAAATACGCACAACTGGATAATTGTACCGCATCATGTGAACGACGCTTCTATTAAAGCAGCAAAAAAAATATTCCCAAGCGCTATTACCTTTACTGAATTTGAAAATACAGTTACCCAATATGACAAACCTATTATTTTAATTATTGACCGTATTGGCATGCTAAGAAACTTATACCAATATGCTCATATAAGCTATGTTGGTGGCGGCTTTGGCAAGGATGGTGTGCATAATGTACTTGAACCTGCTGTATTTGGAAGGCCAGTAATATGGGGGAAAGAAGACAAGAAATTTAGAGAGGCAGTAGGACTAAGAAATGCAGGAGGTGGATTTTCGGTCAACAATGAAGCGGGATTAAATTATGTGCTCAAATACCTTTTGAATAATACTATTGCGTATAACAATGCAAGCCATAACGCTGCACAATTTATTTTGAATAATGCGGGGGCTACCGAAAAAACAATTCGTTATATTCAAGAAAACCGCCTTTTAACTAATTGATCAAATTGGTGTACAATAGGTGATTCTTCGTCCCAATTATTTTTAATTCTTAACTCCTGCTTAATCCAGAACTGTGCTTCTTGAAAAATATGAAATGCATTTATCATTTTTATACTTGCTTCATACGCTTTTTCGTCGCCTAAGAATAAGGTTTCAATAAATAAAAATTTGTCATTAATTCCAATTGCTGCCGCTAAGTTTTTTATAGGCTCTAAAGTGATTTTGTCTTTAACTTCTGGCTTTTGTACTATTACCAATTCAGGGGCCTGATCTTCTATTTTATGTTCCACTTCGGTTTGAAAAGGCATAAGCACTGAAATACTATTGGGCAAAACTGTAAAGTCGTTCGTTTCCTCTAACACAGTCAATAATTCGAGCACCGTTTGTTTTAAACTGGCTTTTTCAGCCTTTTGGGCCAATTGACTATTTAATTTTTGTACTAATGCTTCTACTCTTTGCATGGATTGTTTACTTTTGAGGGATAATAGGACCCTATCCTATTAGAACGAATAAAATCAAGTATTGTTATGTTTATTGAACAGAATTTAACGGGAGAAAGAAGAGGATGGATTGAAGTGGTTTGCGGAAGCATGTTTAGTGGCAAAACAGAAGAACTCATTAGGAGGCTAAAAAGGGCTAAAATTGCTAACCTAAAAGTTGAAATATATAAACCCACTATTGATACACGCTACCACAACAAAAACGTAGTAAGCCATGACTCCAATGCAGTGGATGCAACTGCTGTTGAAAAAGCTATTAGTATTTTAGAACTAGCCAAAGATGCAGAAGTAGTAGGCATTGACGAAGCTCAATTTTTTGACGAAGCCATTGTAGAAGTTTGTGAAGCATTAGTCATGCAAGGAAAAAGAGTCATTGTCGCTGGCTTGGATATGGATTACCTTGGCAAACCATTTGGACCTATGCCACAATTATTATCTGTTGCCGATTTCATAACAAAGCTGCATGCTATTTGTGTTAAATGTGGTCACCTTGCTAATATTTCCTATAGAACAAGTAACGAGGCGGGTACGGTTGTAATAGGTGAAACAAACAATTACGAACCTAGATGTAGAATCTGCGCAAGCAAATAACATGAATAAACAACTGCAAACTATATATACCCTTTTAAAAAAAGATATCCTGTTGGAATTTAGACAGCAGTACACTTTTTTTGGTGTGTTATTATATATTGCTTCCACCACTTTTGTAATTTACTTAACCATGGGGCAACCCGAGGACGAAGTATGGAATGGTTTATTTTGGG
>JBEDKT010000091.1:0-4559 GCA_041172025.1 Bacteroidota bacterium | reverse complement strand
AAATAGGATAAGGGCAGCCAATGTACGAAGCTCACGCCTTCCCAAAAGAGGTCCTTGGTAAAATGAAGGCCGTAATACACCATCACCACCAGGTTGCAACACAAGAAAAAAAGCGCTAAGAATATATTCGATCTATTTAAGGAGCTTAAATAGTAAATAAGGATAAAAGAAGTAAAAATCCCAAACAAGGGGAATAATATGGCCATAACCGGATAATTACTTGATTAGTAGCCGTCAAGATATGAAAAAGGACTGTAAATATGTTCCCTTTTGCTATAATGGAACAATAAGGGAACCTGAATAAGCGCAAGAATCGGTTCATTCGGCGTTCTTTGGATATAATTAAAAACTCAAAAATGAAAAATTTAGTATTAATGGCTATTGTTGCCATTTCAGTAGTTTCTTGTGGTCCTAAAAGCGAAAAAGCAACTGCAGTTGACTCACATCAGTTTGGTATTAGTTATGACAGCACAGCTCAAATGGATGCCATTACAGCTACGTTCAAGGATATAGAAGCTTATGATACAGCTAGTTATGTTACAAAATATGCCGACACAGCGGTTTTCCATGATAATGGTAAAAAAACAAATTTGAGTGAAAACGTAAGCTTACAAAAACAATTAATTGCTTTAGGCATTAAGGTAAAAGTTAAAGAGGATTACGCAATGTGGAGCAACCATTTCAATTTCAAAGACGGAACTGAAGGCGACTTTGTGTATGCTTACCTAACGGTTACTTTTACTAAAGGTGATAAATCAGTTGATGTAGTAATGTTCCAAGCTGATGCATTTAACAAGGAGGGTAAAATTATTGAAGAATGGATGGTTTACGACCAAAGCGAAGTTGCTCAATTAATGAAATAAGTGTAACGAAAATTGGTTTTAAGTTGCAGAAATAGAAAAGAGCCCCGATTTGAAAATCGGGGCTCTTTTCTATTAATATAGGCTCAAGCTTATGCTTTGAACCCTAATTTCTGTGGTGTAATTGGCAGGCTTCTTACTCTTTTTCCTGTTGCATTATATAATGCGTTGGTGATGGCTGCGGCAACCCCTATTAATGAAATTTCACCCACACCCTTTGCACCTAGTTCACCCATATTATTATCGGGTTTGTTTACAAACCAAACATCTGTTTGGGGTATTTCGGAATGCAATGGCACATGGTATCCATTTAAGGATGCATTTGTAATTTGTCCTGTAACAATATCAAACTTCGCTTCTTCGGACATGGCCATTCCAACTCCACCTACAACACCTCCAATCATTTGACTTCTTGCCGTCTTATAATTAATTATTTTTCCAGCATCGGCAGTCGCAACTACCTGTTGAATTTTTATTGCGCCATTTTTAGGATTTACCGCAAGCCTAACAAAGTGTACCGAAAAAGAATTGGTCGCAAATTTTAATTCTTGTGCAGTTTTCCCGGTGGAAGTAACAGTAATATCAATGTTTGATTTTTCGGCAATTTTTAATAGCTCACTTGTGCTAATTTTTAACTGGTCACCATTTACAAGCTGCACTATATTATTTGTAACTAATAAATCAGTTGCGGTTTTGTTAGCGAAGGCGGGTACAAATTTTATGGCTAATTCCTTCAATTTATTTTGCACTGTTTCACAAGCTAATAATACGGCAGAACCTACTGTGGAAGTAGTTCCTGAGCCTCCTTGCGATGGCCCGGGCGGTAAGCTAGAATCGCCTAGTTTGAATTTTATTTTTTCAAGGGGCACTTGCATTTTTTCGGCAGCAATTCTTGTCATAGAAGTGGTAGTACCTGGCCCCATATCACTTATAGCAGTTTCAAGTATTAGGTTGCCATCGCTATTCAAAATTGCCCTTACTGAAGCAATACCTTTTCCAGCGCCAAAAACACCTACTGCCATACCATACCCAATTTGCCATCCGTTTTCTATTAATAAACCAGGCGTTTTACTTCTTTTATTCCACCCAATTTTTTGCATGCCATACGCGTAACAGTCCTTTAAATTGTTGGCAGAAAAAGGAAGTTTTGATTCTGGATTTATGTCCGAGAAATTTTTAATTCTCAGTTCAATGGGGTCTATTTTTAATTTATAAGAAAGTTCATCTAATGCCGACTCTAACGCGAAGCAACCACTTGCTTCTCCAGGGCCACGCATCCAAATAGGCGTACTCAAATCCAATGGCAGCATGCTATATTTAGTATCCACATTAGGACAAGCGTACAAATACCTTGAAACATTTACAAGCCCTTCTCTAAAGTCCTCGTACTTTGAAGTATTACTTATTCCTTCATGACTAATGCCTTGCAACAAGCCATTTTTGTCGGCGCCAATGCCAATTTTTTGCCAAGAATGCGGCCTGTAGCCAATCATGGTAAACATTTGCGGCCTTGTTAAAACTATTTTTATAGGACGTTGTAATTTTTTTGCTGCAATGCAAGCAGCTGGTGTATTTGCCCAGGTTCTTAAACCGCTACCAAATGCGCCACCCACATTTTCAGTTATAACGCGTACATTTTTTTCAGGCAATCCAAAGGTTCTTGCTAAAGTAACCTGCGTATTTCTTGGTCCTTGGTTTTTGTCATACACGGTTAACTTATCATCGCCTTCCCATATTGCGACTGTTGAATGCAATTCCATGGGGTTATGCACTTCAACTGGTATAGTATATTCTGCTTCAATAAAAACGGGTGCTAGTTTAAAACTTTTTTCTTCTCCTCGCTTATAATTATTTGTTCCTTTTAATTTTGATGCATCTAATCTTAATTTATCAAAATCAATTTCGGGAGGAGTGCTTTCATATGCTGTCTTAACCAACCTTATTGCAGCATTTGCGTTTTCTAAAGTATCTGCAACTACTAATGCAATTGGTTGACCAAAAAAACGAACTACATTATCATGCAGTACTTTATGGCCTCTCCACTCAGATACATTTTTTGGACGGGAAGCGGCATCTGTACTATAACCAGGAACAGCAGGGCAATTCTCGTAATAAATAACATCAATAACACCATCCGACGCCAATGCTTTTGAAATATCTATGCTTTTAATAGTGCCTTTTGCAATTCTACTTTCCACAAAAACCCCATAAGCCATATTGGGTAAATTATGTTCAGCACTATACTTTGCTTTGCCTGTAATTTTTTCAACACCGTCCACTCTTTCTTCTTCCATTGTTGATTTATAAAATAATTGATCCTGTTTCATAAAATATTTTTAAGTGTGGATTATATTTTTTTTCCTGATTGTGCAACTTCATAAATAGCGTCAACTATATTTTGGTAAGCACCGCATCTGCAAATATTTGAGTTCATATAATCTTTAATTGAAGCCTTAGTTTTTGCTTTTCCTTCTCTAACGCAAGTTACAGCCGACATAATTTGTCCTGGCGTGCAATAACCACATTGAAAAGAATCATGTTTTAAAAATGCTTCCTGCATTGGATGCAGTGTATCGCCACTTGCTAATCCTTCAATGGTAGTCACCGAAAACTTTTCGTTAGCAACTGCCAGTGAAAGGCAGGAGTTAATTCTTTTTCCATTTACATGAACAATACATGCACCACATTGGCCCATTTCACAACCCTTTTTTGTACCGGTGTATCCAATTTGTTCCCGCAGTAGGTTTAATAAACTTATTCTAGCATCCACTTCAAGGTTCAATAGTTTCCCGTTAATAGTTAGTTGTAATTTTTCCTTTGGAATAGGAAGCGGAATGACACTTTCGGTAGCGTAGGCTTTCACCAAAACGGCAGGGGTTAAATATAAGGCCGCTATTGAAGCACTTTTTATTATGAAGCCTCTTCTGGTATCGGAAATGGCACATTGTTTCATAGTAAAGTAATTTGTTGTAAGTTAAGCAATTTACATAATCATATAGTAGCATTAAGTAGTAAGTAAACTATGATAAATTGTTAAAGCCTTTAAGTGGTATACTTAGACAGAATGGGCTTTAATCACAATTATTGGCACAAGTAACAGCTAGGGTTGTCAGCAAATGAATTTGACAACACATTTCTGACATATTTATTCGGCTAATCGCTTAAATTTGCAACCTATGTATGCTTATCTTCATTTTGCGATTGCATTATTTGCTTTATTTTCCATTATTGAAAACATAAAAGGCCGCCAAAAATTATCGTTGCTTAAAAAGCATATAATTTTATTCTTATGTTGTATCACTTTAAACAGTGGGTTGGAATTTATGCTTGAACTGGGCTATGATGTCAGTGTTTATAGTTCAATTTCAAGATTATTTGGCCTACTTGCTATAACCAACCTTTTTTATATTGTTGCAATTAGCCGAATCCCCAAATTGGTGATGCTTACAGAAATTGTATTTTTTATACTGTACCTAGTTATGATTTTCAATAAAGTGTCCTACTCGTTTAATATGCAAGAATATTATAGTACCGACACCACACAATTTCAAAAATTCCATTTTTTAGTAACCACCTTATTGGTTGTAGCTTGTATGGCATATAATTTATTTATAATTCATTCAAAAAGTGACAATGGAAATCTGTACAGTGAAAAAATAAACAAATGGGCGCGCTACCTATCTGTCACATTATTGTTCT
>JBEDKT010000090.1:0-3692 GCA_041172025.1 Bacteroidota bacterium | reverse complement strand
TTTACCCATAAATTTCTTCTGACCCCATAAATTGTATTTATCTACTATTTTCTTGTCCTCATCCGCGACCAAAGAAAAGGGTAAATCGTACTTTTCAACGAATTTCTCGTGTGATTTAACTGAATCAACGCTCACTCCCAAAATTTGCAACCCCTTCTTTTGTAAAGCCTTATAATTATCACGAAGGTTACAAGCTTGTGCTGTACAACCTGGTGTATCGTCTTTTGGATAAAAATATAATATAACTTTTTGACCTTTGTAATCGGCCAAAGCCACTGTTTTTCCGTTTTGGTCCACTCCTTTGAATGCAGGAGCTTTTGACCCTTCTTTAATAACTGCCATATGCTTTGAATTACAGCGAAGATAGCATTTAAAAAGGACAAAAATGTTTAGGTCCTAAATGGGGGTAAATACGCCCAATTTTAGTAGTTTTGCGCAATTTATATTTTTGTACAAATGCCTAGAGACACATCCATTAAATCCGTATTAATTGTAGGTTCTGGTCCCATTATTATTGGTCAAGCCTGCGAGTTCGATTATTCAGGTTCACAAGCAGCGCGTTCCTTAAGAGAGGAAGGGATTAAAGTAATCCTTATTAATAGCAATCCTGCTACCATAATGACGGACCCAATGATGGCTGACAAAGTTTATTTGCTGCCATTAACCATAGAAAGTATAGAACAAATTTTACAAGAGAATCAAATTGACGCAGTGCTTCCAACCATGGGAGGACAAACAGCGTTGAACTTATGTAAGGAAGCCGACGAGTTGGGAATATGGGAACAATATAATTGTAGAATGATAGGTGTAGATGTTGCTGCAATTAACACAGCGGAGGATAGAGAATTATTCAGACAATTAATGGTGAAGATAGGAATAGCAGTAGCGCCAAGCCGAGTAGCAAATAGTTTTTTAGAAGGAAAAGAATTCGCACAAGTAATTGGCTTCCCTTTAGTAATTCGCCCTTCGTTTACATTAGGCGGAACAGGTGGTGGCTTTGTGCATGATGCAAGCGAATTAGATGCGGCATTAGAAAAAGGATTGAAAGCATCTCCTATACATGAAGTGTTAGTAGAAAAAGCAGTATTAGGATGGAAAGAATATGAATTAGAATTATTAAGAGACCAAGCCGACAACGTAGTAATTATATGTACTGTTGAAAACTTGGATCCAATGGGTGTACATACAGGAGATTCAATTACAGTAGCCCCAGCAATGACTTTAAGTGATACTGCTTTTCAGGACATGCGCAACAAAGCAATGTTAATGATGCGTAGCCTAGGAAACTTCTCGGGTGGTTGTAATGTGCAGTTTGCATTAAACCCTGTAACAGAGGAACTAATTGCAGTTGAAATAAATCCAAGGGTATCAAGGTCGTCAGCATTAGCATCAAAAGCAACGGGTTACCCTATTGCAAAAATCGCAGCTAAGTTAGCAATAGGTTATCACTTAGATGAATTAAAAAATCAAATTACACAAACTACTTCAGCTTATTTCGAACCAGCATTGGATTATGTAATTGTAAAAATGCCACGTTGGAATTTTGATAAATTCAAAGGAGCTAACGATACATTAGGTTTACAAATGAAAAGTGTGGGAGAAGTAATGGCAATAGGAAGAAGTTTTACAGAAGCTATTCAAAAAGCATGTCAGAGTTTAGAAAACGAGGCAATAGGTTTAGGTTATTATGGAAAAAGTTTAATGAAGAACGAAGATTTAATGGAATATATAAAAGTTCCAAAATGGGATCGCATATTCAGAATTAAAGACGCCTTATTACAAGGTTCAACTGTAAAATCAATTGAAGCCGCAACTGGCATTGATCCTTGGTTCTTATACCAAATAAGAATCATTTGCGATATAGAAAAGAAATTAATGACTTTTAATTTAGACAGTTTGCCAACTGAATTATTGAAAGAAGCAAAGCAACACGGATTTAGCGATATGCAAATTTCAAAATTATTACATGGTGATACTAATGACGATGCAGTATATGAGAAAAGAAAATCATTAGGAATAACTAGAGTATATAAAATGGTGGACACATGTAGTGCCGAGTTTGAAGCAAAAACGCCTTACTTCTATTCAACATTCGAGAATTAATAATTATTTACTGCTTAACAGCATAACATCCAACATATGAACGTAAAAGATATCGTAGCAATGAATGAGAAAGAAACCCGCGCCGGATTTGGTGAAGGTATTCATGAGCTAGCAAAACAAAACAGTGAAGTAGTAGTGTTAACTGCTGACTTAGCCGGTTCATTTAAGCTAGGCCCATTCATGAAAGAATTTCCAGAACGTTTTATTGAAGTGGGTATTGCAGAGGCAAACATGATAGGGATTGCTGCTGGTTTAACTATTGGTGGTAAAATTCCTTACACAACTACATTTGCTAATTTTAGCACAGGACGTGTATACGATCAAATACGTCAGAGTGTTGCTTACTCCGAAAAGAATGTAAAAATTTGTGCATCACATGCTGGTTTAACATTGGGAGAAGACGGTGCAACACATCAGATATTAGAAGATATAGGCTTAATGAAAATGTTACCAGGCATGACTGTGGTGGTGCCTTGTGATTTCAATCAAACAAAAGCGGCAACTATTGCTATTGCAAAATACGAAGGCCCTGTATATTTAAGATTTGGACGACCAAAATGGCCCAACTTTACAAAAGAAGATGGTTCAGACTTTGTAATTGGAAAAGCACAAAAATTAAGCGAAGGAACCGACATTAGTATTTTTGCTTGTGGGCACTTAGTTTGGAAAGCAATTGAAGCTGGTAAAATATTAGAAGCAGAAGGCATCAGTGTAGAAGTAATTAATTTGCACACAATTAAGCCATTAGATGTTGCTGCTATTGTTGCAAGTATTGCGAAAACTGGTTGTGCTGTGACAGCAGAAGAACATAATGTAATTGGTGGAATGGGAGATTGTGTTGCACAAGTAGCAGCGCAACATTGTCCAGTGCCAATTGAATATATTGGAACGCAAGATACATTTGGAGAAAGTGGAACACCTAACCAATTAATGGCTAAGTATGGTTTAGACACACCAAATATTGTAGAAGCAGCAAAGAAAGCATTAGGAAGAAAAAAATAATAAACTCAGTTATTTATAACTAATAGAATTTATAAAAAAACCTCTAGCAAATGCTAGAGGTTTTTTTATGCGCAATAATTATTAAGGTGCTAAACGTACTTTAACCCAATGTCCGTTATCATGTAAAGTATATTGTATGCGGTCATGTAAACGCGAACTGCGGCCTTGCCAAAACTCAACTTCTGTTGGGTGAATTATATAGCCTCCCCAATCTGGAGGTAATGGAATAATCCCTTCTTTATATTTTTCAGTATTTTCAGCAACCAAGTCCTCTAAAAAAGTTCTATCAGGAATAATACGGCTTTGTGGCGAGGACCATGCTCCTATTTGACTGCCAACAGGACGTGAGTGAAAGTATTCAGCACTTTCTTCAGCACTCACTTTTTTAATTTGCCCGGTAATACGTACTTGACGTTCTAGTTCTTTCCAGAAAAAATTCATTGCAACCACTGGATGTGAATTTATCTCCTGCCCTTTTGCACTTTCATAATTAGTAAAAAAAACAAAACCTTCAGGGGTGTATCCTTTTAACAAAACAACGCGAGACGAAGGGGTGCCATTAGGTTTAACCGTAGACAATACAAACG
>JBEDKT010000089.1:0-7581 GCA_041172025.1 Bacteroidota bacterium | reverse complement strand
AGCCTCTTTTTAGAGGCTTTTTGTTTATTATTATTTTTTATTCTATTAAACAATCTACCCTTTTTTATGTTTTTTATATGTGGGTTGTATATAGTGCCTTGTAAAGCAAAATATTAACAACAAACAATGCCTTTTGATGGGTTGTCTACTGAATTTTTCAGTAATTTTATCCTTCGAAACAATTTATTAATAAAAATCATAATATATGGAAAATAACACAGCAGGAGAAGGCAAATGTCCGTTTACCGGAGCATCTACTTCTTCAAAACAAAGTAGCGGTACCCGCAACACCGACTGGTGGCCGAATCAATTAAGACTAAATATACTTCGTCAAAATTCAACCTTATCTAATCCAATGGATGAGTCGTTTAATTATGCTGTTGAATTTAAGTCTCTAAACTTGGCTGACGTGAAAAAAGACATTTTTCATTTAATGACAAATTCTCAAGAATGGTGGCCTGCTGACTACGGTCATTACGGTCCTTTCTTTATTCGTATGGCATGGCATAGTGCTGGTACTTACCGTACAACTGACGGCCGTGGTGGTGGTGGTGCTGGATTACAACGTTTTGCGCCACTTAACAGTTGGCCTGATAATACAAACCTTGATAAGGCACGTTTATTACTATGGCCTATCAAAAAGAAATACGGAAAGAAACTTTCTTGGGCTGATTTAATGATACTTGCTGGTAACTGTGCTTTAGAATCAATGGGTTTTGAAACATTTGGTTTTGCCGGTGGACGTGAGGATGTTTGGGAGCCTGCTGAAGATGTTTATTGGGGTGCAGAACGTGAGTGGTTAGGAGATAAGCGATACTCGGGCGACCGTGAACTAGAAAACCCACTTGCGGCTGTTCAAATGGGATTGATTTATGTTAACCCTGAAGGACCTAATGGTAATCCTGACCCGATTGCTTCGGCGCGTGATATTCGCGAAACTTTTGCGCGTATGGCAATGAATGACGAAGAAACAGTTGCGCTTATTGCTGGTGGTCACACTTTTGGTAAAACACATGGTGCTGCGGACCCAAGTAAGTATGTAGGTAAAGAACCTGCTGCTGCTAGTATTGAAGAACAAGGTACTGGTTGGAAAAATACTTTAGGAACTGGAAACGGTGTGAATACTATTACAAGCGGTTTAGAAGGTGCTTGGACTATGACACCTACAAAATGGAGTAATAATTATTTTGAAAATTTATTCGGTTTTGATTGGGAACTTGCTAAGAGCCCAGCTGGTGCACATCAGTGGAAACCAAAAGCGGGTGCGGGTGCTGGCACTGTGCCAGATGCACACGATCCTGCTTTGCGTCATGCTCCAACAATGTTAACTACTGACATTGCATTAAGAGTTGACCCTGCTTATGGTCCAATTTCAAAACGTTTTTATGAAAACCCCGATCAGTTTGCTGACGCATTTGCACGTGCTTGGTTTAAATTAACACACCGTGATATGGGTCCTCGCACACGTTACTTAGGTGCCGAAGTACCTGCTGAAGAATTGATATGGCAAGATCCTATTCCTGCTGTAACACATAAATTAATTGACAAGAATGATGCTGCACTTTTAAAAAGTAAAATACTTGCAACAGGTTTAACAGTTGCTGAATTAGTTTCAACTGCTTGGGCATCTGCTGCTACTTTCCGTGGATCAGATAAGCGCGGTGGAGCTAATGGTGCTAGAATTCGTTTTGCGCCGCAAAAATATTGGGCGGTAAATAATCCAGCACAACTTTCAAAAGTATTAGACGTATTAGAAACAGTACAAAAAGAATTTAATACTGCTAATGCGGACAAGCCTGTTTCAATGGCTGATTTAATTGTATTAGCTGGATGTGCAGGTGTTGAGAAAGCTGCAAAAAATGCGGGACATGATATTATAGTTCCATTTACAGCTGGTCGCGCCGACGCTTCTGAAGCACAAACTGATATTGAATCATTTGGTGTATTAGAACCAATTGCAGACGGTTTCCGTAACTATATTAAAGCACGCACGCATGCTTCTGCCGAAGAAATGCTAATTGACAAAGCGCAGTTATTAACTTTAACTGCCCCTGAAATGTCTGTACTACTTGGTGGTATGCGCGTATTGAATACAAATTTCGACCATTCTAACTATGGTGTATTTACTAAGCGTCCTGAAGCGTTGACAAATGATTTCTTTGTTAATTTAATTGACTTCAGTACCACTTGGAAAGCGAGTGCTGCTTCTCCAAATATTTTTGAAGGAAGCGATCGCGCAACAGGTGCAATTAAATGGACTGGAACAAGAGTTGATTTAATTTTAGGATCGAATTCAGAATTGCGTGCAATTGCTGAAGTATATGCTTGCGAAGATGCTCAAGAAAAATTCATTCATGATTTTGTTGCAGCTTGGACAAAAGTGATGAACCTTGACCGTTTTGATTTAGCATAAACTAAATGCATTGATATAAAAAAAGGTGGCCTAGAATTAGGCCACCTTTTTTGCGTTTAAGCAATAGTTGTTTATCGCTTATTTTGTAAAATAAAATTTAGCCGCTATTATTCAACAATACTTATTGCATAGCCACCACCTGAGGCGCTTAGCTGTGTCAATGTAGTTTTATTTGTAACTTTTATTTTGCGAATAGTGTAGGCTTGCGGGTTTGTTTTATAATGCGCGTCCTTGGCGTCGGCATATATTGTCGCGTCGTATGTTTTACCTGCTGCTAAAAAGTTAAAACTAATATTAGAAACGCGAGGGGTGTTTCCATTTACATTTCCTATAAACCAACTACTCTTTCCTTTCGCTCTTCTTGCCACAGTAATATATTCACCAGGCTCGGCTTCTAAATACTTGCTTTCGCTCCAATCCACAGCAACGTCCTTAATAAACTGGAAGGCGTCGTAAAACTTTTCGTAGTTCTCGGGAATGTCGGCTGCCATTTGTAAAGGACTATACATGGTTACATATAATGCCAACTGGTTGGCGAGTGTGCTATTAACATGTGATTTATTACTAGGACTCAATTTGCTTATATCCATTTCAAAAATACCAGGGGTATAATCCATTGGGCCTCCCACTAAACGGGTGAAAGGCAATAGTGTTACGTGATTTGGTTTTGAACCCCCGAATGCTTGGTATTCAGTTCCTCTTGCCGACTCGTTTCCAATTAAATTGGGGTAGGTCCTACAAATACCTGTAGGGCGCACCGCTTCATGTGCATTCACCATAATTTTATAGTCGGCTGCTTTTTCAATTGCATATTGGTAATGATTTATTATCCATTGGCTATAATGGTTTTCACCCCTAGGAAGGATATCGCCAACATAACCACTTTTTACTGCGTCATAACCATTGGCTTTCATAAATTTATAAGCAGTATCCAAATGACGTTCGTAATTACGCACCGAACTTGAAGTTTCGTGATGCATGATCATTTTAATGCCTTTTGCTTTTGCGTATTCATGTAGCCCACTCACATCAAAATCGGGGTATGGGGTTACAAAATCAAATACAAAATCTTTTGAATTACCGTACCAGTCCTCCCAACCTTGGTTCCATCCTTCAACCAGCACTGCGTCAAAACCATTCTTGGCAGCAAAATCAATATATTTTTTTACGTTGGTATTATTTGCGCCATGTGTACCATTTGGTTTTGCTTTTGTAAAATCCGTTATCCCAAGTTGTATAGAAGGGTATTCGTTTGTATAAGCCCATGAGCTTTTTCCTGTAATCATCTCCCACCACACACCTACATATTTAACTGGCTTAATCCAAGATGTGTTGGCAATTTTGCTAGGTTCATTTAAATTCAATGTTAATTTAGAAGCAAGAATGTCTCTTGCATCATCACTTACTATTATTGTACGCCAAGGAGAATGGCTAGGGGCCTGTATATAGCCCTTGTCTCCTTTTACATCAGGAGTAAGCCAACTTTCAAAAATCATATTCTTGTCGTCTAAGTTCAAATGCATACACGCGTAATTAATTAAAGCAGCTTCGTGTAAATTAATATACAATCCGTCGGCTGTTTTAAGCATTAATGCAGTTTGCACACCTGTAGGTGAAAAAGAAGTTTGTGATAAATTAGCAGTTATTGCTTTTTCGTTCAATCCCCTAATTTCAGAAAGCGTAGAAGTGGTGTAATCGTATTCTTGTGTATCGTAATCACCAGGAATCCAATAGGCAGTGTGGTTGCCTGTCATTGCAAACTGGGTTCTTTCTTCTTTTATTACAAAATAAGTTAAGTTTTTTTGTGTTGGGAATTCGTAGCGAAACCCTAAGCCGTCGTTAAATAAACGAAAACGAATTATTAATATCCTGTCTGTTTCATTTTGTTTTAAGGTTACTGCAAGTTCGTTGTATTTGTTTTGAATAGTTTCCACTTCACCCCAAACTGGTTTCCAATTTTCTTCAAAATGGCTTGTGTCTGTACTTAAAATAGTGAAGTCGTTTAGTAAGGATTTTTTATCTTTCTTTAGTTCAAGTCCAAGCTTACTTGGCTTTATAACTTGTTTGCCCTTATAGTTTAATTGATAGGTAGGAGTACCGTCGGTTAGCAACGAAAAATCCAATGCCAATTGTTGATTAGGTGATTTTAACTGCTGGGCTGTTACGCTTCCAGAAATGCCTTGAAAAATAAGGACTAAAAAAAAGATACGTTTCATGAATATTAATTATTCATTGAAGGTAAATATTATTTGAATTTTAGTGCGTAGTTTCTTTATCCATTGCATAAACGAAATTCAGCCTAGTTGCTTCCCCGAAATAGGCTACTTCAACCTCACTAATTTTTAGGGCACCTAATTTTTCCATTGCCTTTTGCGAACGAATGTTTTCGGCTCCTACATGAAATACTACGGTATTCACGTGCATTAATGCATAGTCAATCATTAGTTTTTTCACCTCCTTGTTAAAAGGCTTACCCCAGCAATCCCTCGAAAAAAAAGTGTATCCAATTTTAATTTCACTTTTGTCAGGAGTGTAGTCGTAAAAACGGCTACTGCCAATTGCTTGGCCTGTTTGTACATTTTTAATAAGGAAAGCGCCCTTTGATTCAATGGCGCCTTTAAAGAAATTCTCAAATACTGCTTGCTTGTACCTGTCGGGGTTGGGATGTTGTTCCCAAATTAATGGGTCGGAGGCTACCGCAAACAGCTCATTGAAATGATTAAGCTGTAATGGGATTAATTCAACAAGTTCGTTTTTTAAATGTAGGGGTTGAATGTCCATTTATTATTTTTTACTTATTTGCCAAGCCCAAATAATGAGAAGTGGATGTACAACCAAAAGCCTTATCCATGAAATGGTTGGGTTTATAGTAATGCTTCCTAAAGTAAATGTGCCTTTTTGGATAAAGTATATATGACTAGGAATAAAAGCAATTAACATGAGTACAATAGCCCAAGCAGCATATTGCCTTGTTTTTTTGGGGATTAATAATAAACCTAACACAATTTCTATAATTCCGGAAAGTAAATTTAGTTCATTTGCCCACAAACTTAAATAAGGCGGAATGAGTGGTAAGTAAAAGCTAGGATTTGCAAAATGGTTGTACCCTGCAAAAATATAGAATACTATTGCTATTATGAGTAAGCCTTTTTTTATGGATTGATTAAGCATGCTACAATTTAATTAATTTTCTTACACAATTCAGCAACTCTTTTACCTAGGCCATATCCCTTTTTTGAAAACAAGCTATCCACCTGCTTGTTATTTTGATAAACCCCTTCTCCAGTAATTGCTGATGCGCCAAATGCCGAAGTCCAATTGTCGCCGCCTACCACTATCATTCCAAAAATCATCATGGAATGAAGTAAGTTTACTTGCACCAGTTCTTCGCCGGCCGAAATCCCTCCAGCTGTTACAAATGCTGCCCCTATTTTGTCTTTTAACGGGGTGCCCTCAAAAGGCCATTCGCTCATGAATTTTATAACTTCTGGCGCTGCGTTGGCATTATACACCGGGCTACCTACAATTATTGCGTCTGCCAGCAATAAGTCCTTATGTGTTGTTTGTTCAATTGTTTTAATTGTCAATTTTATACCGCTAACCGACTTTGCTCCATCTGCTATTGCTTCGGCCAATGATTTAGTATTTCCCGTTTTGCTATAATAGGTTATTAATATATTTTTTGGCGCCTGCCCATAGCTAAGGCTATAAATTAAAAATAATGATAGGATTGCGATTAGCTTTTTCATACTGCAAACATAATTTAAATTCAATTCATTATAATATTGGTATTGCCCGGTGATATGCTACTTACGAAAGTGGCAATTTTCTCCAATTTGCCAAAAACTAATAGAACTTATACGTGGCCTAGCTATTGAAATTCCTATCTTTACACCTGTGAAGAAATTGTTTATCATATTATTATTGTTTTTTTATAGTGCTGCTACTATTGGGGCAACTGTAAATATGCACTACTGTATGAACAAG
This sequence comes from Bacteroidota bacterium, assembly GCA_041172025.1. Taxonomy (GTDB): domain Bacteria; phylum Bacteroidota; class Bacteroidia; order Chitinophagales; family Chitinophagaceae; genus Sediminibacterium. Next base: position 1,181 of record JBEDKT010000089.1, on the reverse strand, counting down.
TTTGCTGGTTATAGTTTGTCAAATATTAAAAAGGACAAATGTGGAAAATGTGGAATGAAAACTAGCAAAAAAAACAGCTGTTGTAAAGACGAGAAAAAGCAAATCAAACTTAGTTCCGACCAGCAAAAATCCAATTTAATTTCAAGTACGCATTTCAATTATACGCCGGCTGTTATTCATTCTTTTATTAATAACATTGTTCCCAATAATGAACCTGTACTTTTTCTTTCTTCTTATAATGCCACGCCACCTTTAATTCCCAAGCAAGGACTACAGGCGTTTTATGCAATTTTTTTAATTTGATTTTTTACTCGAGTAAGCATTAGGATCTCTTTTACCTTTTAAAAAATTAAAATGAACACTAAAAATTATTTAGTGGCGCTATGTTTTTTATTTATAAACATAATCAGCTACGCACAAAATACAAATACAAGCAATTTAACAAAAACCTCACTTAAGGTGTTTGGTGTTTGTGGAATGTGCAAGGATAGGATTGAAGAAGCCGTTAAAATCAAGGGCGTTAAATTGGGCGTATGGGACGAGGATACAAAAATGTTGAAATTGGAATATGACTCAACAAAAACTTCTTTAAAAACTATACAATTAAAAATAGTAGCAGTAGGCCATGATTTGGAGGACCTAAAAGCAAAGCAGGACGTTTATGAAGCCTTACCTGATTGCTGTCATTACAGAGACGAAGCGAATATACATCACGACGAAGACAAGGCTGTGGCTGAAACTGCATTTGTAAAAGGGTTGGTGCTAGAAGCTACCATTACTGGGAAATTTGAACCTGTAATAAATGCAAGTGTTTATTGGGCAGGTACAAATATTGGAGTGGTGACGGATAGTTTTGGTGTGTTTAATATTCCTGCACAAGACACCATAAACAAGCTTGTAATAAGCTATGTTGGCTACAAAACAGATACGCTTGAAGTTAAAAACGGCAAGGAGTTGCATATAGTAATGGCGACTAAAATTGACATGAATTCGGTGACTGTATTTAGCAGGCCTGATGCCATGTTTATTGCTAATTTAAATACTATTAGAACACAGGTAATGACGGGCGGTGAATTATTAAAAGCCGCATGTTGCAACCTAAGTGAAAGTTTTGAAACAAACCCATCGGTTGATGTATCGTACAATGATGCAGTGACTGGTTCAAAGCAAATTCAATTACT
>JBEDKT010000088.1:0-3245 GCA_041172025.1 Bacteroidota bacterium | reverse complement strand
CATCAATATAAATAGGAGCAGTTTCTAGTCTTTTAATGCCCTTGCTTGTTAACTGTTGGTATTCGTAATCTTCTAATTTACCTCTCGATATTTTCTCCATTTTAATTTCACTCTCCGCACTCAATATACGTTGCACCAATTGAGAGGCGCTCATCTCTAAACTAAAAAAGCCAACGGGTTGTGGTTTTGTAGGATGCAATGCAGCATTACGTGCAAGGTTCAATGCAAATGCAGTTTTACCCACGGAAGGACGAGCTGCCAAAATAATTAAATCGGTAGGCTGCCATCCATAAGTGATTCTGTCTAAGGAAGCAAAGCCACTAGGCACACCAGATATTTCATCTTTCTTGGTTCTTAATTCATCAATTCTATTTACTGCATGTGCAAGTGCATCTCCTATATCAACGAAATTTTTCTTTAAATAATTATTCGTGATATTAAACATTTTTGTTTCACTGTCATCCAGTAAATCAAATACATCTGTGCTATCCTCATAAGCATTTGCAATCACTTCTCCGCTTATTCTAATAAGTTCTCTTTGAATGAATTTTTGTAAAACAATTCTCGCATGCGCATCGATGTTTGCAGTAGAAACAACCACATTGGTTAATTTGGAAATATAATAGGCGCCACCTACCATATCCAATTGCTCGCGCATTTTTAGTTCTTCTACCACCGTCAACATGTCAATTGGCTCATTCTTTAATTGAAGCCCTTGCATTGCATGAAAAATCATTTGATGCCCCTCAGTATAAAAACATTCGGGCTTCAAAATTTCAGTTACTGTATCAAAGGCGCTTTTTTCCAATAGAATTCCTCCTAGTACGGCTTCTTCTAATTCTTTAGCCTGAGGTGGAATTTTTCCATACATCATGCTACTGACGTCAATTGTTGTACTCTTTTTTCTTGTCCTGCTTGTATTGATATTTGGGAGGGCCATGCGTTTTAACCTGTTTTCTTACTGCGAAAATCCCTCGGAAATTGCACATCAAGAAATTTAATTTTGTTTTTTGGTTATGCACAAGCCTCAACGATAACAATTAACATAAAATTTAGGTTATACACGGGTTTTGCACGTTCATTTTGCAGTTATTCACTTCAACTTGAACTACCACCTAAAAAAATGCTTATTTTTGAAGCTATACCATAAAGTTCGAATATGACGATTAGTTATCGCTGGCTGAGTGAATATTTACCTGAAACAATAAGTCCAGAAAAGTTATCTACTATATTGACTTCTATAGGATTAGAAGTTGAGTCCTTGGAATCCTTCGAGAACTACAAAGGCGGTTTGGCCGGCTTGGTGGTGGGAGAAGTGATGGAATTAATCCAACATCCTAATGCGGATAAATTAAAATTGGCTAAAGTAAATATTGGCAAAGACACGCTTTTAAATGTGGTTTGTGGCGCTTCAAATATTGCGCTTGGCCAAAAAGTAGTAGTAGCGCCTGTTGGAACTACTATTTTCCCAAAAGGTGCAGCACAGGGCATTACCATGAAATTGGCTAAAATAAGAGGAGAAGAAAGTGAGGGTATGATTTGTGCCGAAGACGAAATTGGTTTAAGTGATGACCATGGTGGCATTATGGTATTGGACGCTGCAACTAAACCAGGTACTCCGGTTGCTGAATTGTATGACTATTATCAAGACTGGATTTACGAAATAGGCTTGACGCCAAATAGAATGGATGCGATGAGTCATTATGGTGTAGCGAAGGATGTTTGTGCGTATTTATCTTACCATGAAAAACCAGTAACTGCCATTAATCCACTAACTAAGCTTGCAATAAAGGATAGTTCAGTTGCGCCCTATTCGGTTACAATTGAAGAAGCAGTAGCTTGTGGACGTTACAGTGGATTGGTTATAGAAGGAGTGAAAGTACAAGCTTCCCCTGCTTGGTTACGCAACCGCTTACAAGCAATTGGGGTGCGTTCAATTAATAATATTGTAGACATTACTAATTATATTTTACACGAAACAGGACAGCCATTGCATGCATTTGATGCAGCTGAAATAAAGGAGCATAAAATTGTCGTAAAAAAATATCCAGCAGCAACTTTATTTGTCACATTAGACGGGACTGAACGAAAGTTAACAGCCAATGATTTAATGATAAGTGATTTTGAAAAACCATTATGTATTGCAGGTGTTTTTGGTGGGTTGAAAAGTGGGGTTAAAGAAACAACGACATCCTTATTTTTAGAAAGTGCTTGGTTTGAAAATGTACATGTGCGTAAAACTTCGGTACATCATGGCCTTAGAACCGATGCTGCTACAAGGTTTGAGAAAGGTGTTGATATTGCAGCCACTGTAAAGGTGTTAGAACGTGCTGCGGCAATGATTCAAGAAATTGCTGGAGGCAAGTGCAGTGAAGTGGTGGACGTGTATCCTAATCCTGCAACGAAAACATCGGTAAAATTAACGTATGCTTATTTGAAAAAATTAAGCGGTAAGTTGTATCCAGCAGCACAGGTAAAAACAATTTTAACAAGCTTAGGTTTTGAATTAATACAGGAGGACGAATTAAGTATTGAAGTAGCAGTGCCACATCATAAGCCAGACATTAGTTTACCTGCTGATTTGGTAGAAGAGGTATTGCGAATAGATGGCCTTGATAACATTGCTATTCCAAGTTCAATTACTATTAGTCCTTCCATTGATCCCTTAGAACAAAGCGAAAAGTTTAAAGAAAAAATCGCTAATTTTTTAGTAGGCCGTGGGTATACTGAAATTTTAACTAACTCCATCACCAACAGTGCCTATTTCACAGAGGAGGTTTTAGCAACTACGGTAAAGATGCTTAATAATTTAAGCGCCGACTTAGATGTAATGCGTCCTTCCATGTTGGAGACTGGTTTAGAAACCATTGCCTATAATGTAAACAGAAAAAATACAAATATCTCGTTTTTTGAAATGGGAAAAGTGTATGGTAAAACACTAAAAGGAAAATATTACGAAGCAGCACAATTGGCTATTTATATTTCAGGTAAACAGCTAGAAGATGGCTGGAGAAACAAAGGAATAGAACAAGATTTTTTTGTAGCAAAAGGGATCGCGCAAGCTATTTTTAACATACTAGGGATTGAAGGGGGTAACTGGAAAACTAGCAAGCAAGGGCAAATTGATTTCGTATACAACAAACAAACTGTGGGACAACTTGAAGTAATTGGCTCATCTAAACTACAAGCCTTTGGTATCAAGCAGTCAGTAGTGTATATAAATTTTGATTTAGCTACTTTATTTG
>JBEDKT010000087.1:0-3317 GCA_041172025.1 Bacteroidota bacterium | reverse complement strand
GTACCAATACCAATGACCCCACGAGTATTTTACTCCAATATTGCTTTGCCACAAAACAAAGCAAAGCTGGCGCAGATTGCTAAAAAATATTATAAAGAAATCAAGCAAGCCGAAACATTAACCAACGTTCCTGGTGCGCTTATTTTATCAATCATATTTACGGAGAGCGCAGGAAATCCAAGTATTGTCAGTTATGTAGGTGCAGCTGGACTGATGCAATTAAAGCCACAAACAGCAAACGATGTAATATACCTGGAGAAAAAAGCAGGCAGATTAACACCTGGAGAAATTGCAGTGATAAAAAAATATTTAGGTAACAGAATCAATGGGCCGCTTAATCAATCTTTCCTGTCACATAAAATCAGGGAAAATAATTATTCAGGCAATTCAGTAACACAGACAGATATGCTCAATGCTGAATTCAACATTTTAATGGGTGCTATGTACCTAGGTATTTTAATAGACCAACATCACGAAGTGGGCGGTTTAAGATTAGACAAAGCACTACTTCGTTATGCAAGGGGCTATTTCTTTAAACCAGCGGCAGGCAATGTAGAACAAGTGCTAGACCAGGTAAAAGGAAAAAGCACGGAAGCGTATTCCTATGTGATAAAAATATTAGGTAAAAATGGATTACTAGAAACACAAGCATTGGTGTAATGAATCAGTTTGAGCTAAATAAAGAAATAGAACAGCTGATCCAAAAAAAGGATAAAGCAAAACAGGATTATTCTGAAAAGGATAAACAGTTTATTGCTCAATACGAAGGTTCAGGAGGACAAGGCTCAAAAGGTGCTACTGGTGAAGGTGTACTGTATGAATTTTTTACGCCTGATTATATCTGTGAGCTGATGTGGAAACTAGCTTACCGATATGGATTTAAAGGAACAGGAACGGTGCTTGAACCTAGCGTGGGAACAGGCAAATTATTAAAAGATGCTCCCAATAAATCCAAATGTTACGCATTTGAAATCAATTCAACTTCTAGGCGCATTACAGAAATATTGTACCCTGAAGCAAAAATGTACGAAGGTTATTTTGAAACGGCATTTCTGCAAGAGCCTCGCTTTACCGCGAGACTTAAGCAGAAACTTACGTGGGTCGAGGGTTATCCTTTCTCGCTTGTGATTGGAAACCCTCCCTATGGTAAGTATAAAAATAAATACAGCAGTTATTTCACCAAGCCTAAGATGCACCAAATAGAACTGTTTTTTATGTATCAAGGCTTACAACTTTTGAAGCCAGGAGGACTAATGGTGTATTTGACAGGAAGTAATTTTCTTAGAAACGGAATTACCTACCAAAGTGAAAAACTGGAACTAGAAAAAATTGCAGACATACTCGATGCGTATCGACTACCGCCTGTATTTAAGTTTTCAAAAGTACCCACAGACATTATCGTTTTTAAACGCAAATAATTATGAGATACAATCAAGCCCATATACAACCACAAATGGTTTTTGATAAATCCACCTACCAGGATTTAGAAAGCCAAATTGATGAACTGGATGCAGAATTTAAAGTCCGTGAAATAGAAGTCACTTTTAACAAAGAGGCTTATTTTTTTGGACAAGTTTCCAGCACAGGTGATGTGACCAATTTTATTAGGGAGCGCATCCTAAAAGGCATTGAAGTACAAGAACATTTTATTGCTTTGTATCTAAATCAAGCGAATAAAATTATTGGGTATTACCACCATTCCACAGGAACGATAAATGCCACCATGGTAGATACTGAAATCGTTGCAGCTGTTGCATTAAAGACACTGGCAAAAGCAGTTATCATTTCGCACAATCATCCTAGCGGAAACTTACAACCTTCGGAAGCAGACCGTGTAATGACTAGACGAATCAAAGAAGCTTTAAAACTTTTTGATATAGCATTACTCGACCATGTAATCGTAACAAGAGAAGGTTATTTTTCTTTTGCCGAACGTGGCGAACGCTCGCTTAGTGGTATGGCTGGTGCTGATAGTAAGCTCGAACAAAAACTACGAGAAGAAATTTTACGACAATTAAAAAAAGTGACCAATGCAAATGCGCCTAATCTTTTTGAGATGATGCAATCACCCAAAGGATATGAACAGGTGGAACAAATGGTGATAAACAAAGTGCTGCACGACCAAATGGTTCCTGCCGCTGTAATACCCTTATTAGAAACTGAACTTGAAATGGTGTAATGGATATTACGAGCCCTATATATCTCCGTGCACGAATTGACATGATTCGTGATGTGCTATCAAAGTCTGATGCAAAGGACTTTCATGTGGCACTGCTGCGAAACGGTGTGTTTCCAAAGGACAGAGATGAAAAGGGATTGGTTGAGATTTATGCCAAACAAAAAGATTATTCCAGCGAGCCATTGAGCTTTACCGAGCTGTGTACTTTCAATACTTGGTTTGAACGGCATCCTGAAAAAGTGTGTGGGGAACAAGAAATAACCACTAGCCGTGAATTTCCGCTGACTATAAAAGGCGACAAGACCTGGATAATGAATACGATTGGTCATGCGCTTGGCGATTTTAATTTAATACTGGATTTACCAGGCGACTGGTATATCGACTACCACGACCCTGAATACGAAGATTTTTATGTGCACTACAAATGCGGCACTTATTTAATTCAGCTCTTTACGCATGGCGTGGATTATAATTTTCAAATTCAAAATGGAGACTTCTTACTGGAAAACATTAATTACCGAGAAATCAAAGATGCTAATGCCCATGCTTTACGCTTTATGCAATCGCATCCTGTGGCTGACACAAATGTTTCGGCTTTAGAAATTGAGGCTTTGGCACTCGAATATGAACTACAATTAAAAAGGCTATGAGTTACTTATCAGGCATACACAACATACAAGAATTGGGCACATTAAACCCATATACCTCTACTAAAGTGAGAGGCAATGCAACTGTCATTGAGCGCATTTTAAAACAAGCTGGCGAGCTCCAAGGATTGGGCGATACCGAAGGGAAAAAGATTCCATTTTCGGACGTGGTGGCTAAATACAACAAAGGCATCACCGAACCTGAAATCAAAGCCTGGGTGTGGTACAAACGCAGAATGGGCGTTCCCATGAGTGGCTGGCAAACCTATTACCTAAAAGGTACAGACAAAGTATTGGAAGAACAATTATTTGACCTGGTAAAAGCTGGTGCATTGTTTTACCATGCAGGCGAGCTGATGCCGTTTCCAATTTATACCTATGGTAACATGTACGACCGTTCGGTGCAACTGGAAAAAGACAAAGATGATATTGAAAAACATTTTGGACAAGGTATTTGGGATTTGCACAAACAAGCTATTGACAAAGCAAAG
>JBEDKT010000086.1:0-3269 GCA_041172025.1 Bacteroidota bacterium | reverse complement strand
GAGGGCTTTCAAAACACAGCCGATGCTGTTTCTTTTTTAAACAAGGCTGGCACAGAAATACCTTTTTATAATAGTTATATAAGTGGTAAAGCAATTCAAATCCCACAAAAAGATTCTATTTTAAGCGCAGGTATTGGTAATGTATATGGACCTTACGTTGATGGAAAAAATTACACAATCGCTAAAGTTATTGGTACTAAACAATGGCCAGATAGCGCAAGCGTTAAACATATTCTAATTGCAACTTCAAATCCACAAACTGGAGCTTTAATTAGAGAAGATAGTATCGCTAAAAAATTAGCGGATAGTATTAATTATGCTATTGCTGGTGGCGCTTCATTTGAATCGTTGGTAGCACAATATTCTGATGATGGTGGAAGTAAGGCAAATGGGGGTAAATATGAAATGTTCCCACAAGCGCAAATGACACCTGCTTTTAATGATTTTTCTTTTGATAATACAATAGGTACTAGAGCGGTTGTAAAGACTGATTTCGGTTACCATGTTATTGAAATCCTTAAACAAACTCCAAGAAATACTGCATATAAAATTGCATACTTGTCTAAAAGTATTTTACCTAGCAATGAAACAATAAATGCTGCTTCTACAGCTGCTGCACAATTTGCTACTTCTGGTAAAGACATAAAGTCATTTAATGCCAATGCGGTTAAACAGGGTTTACAAGTTTTACCTGCAATAGGTATTAAAGAAAATGATTTTGAAATACAGGGAATTGGCGAATCTAGAACTTTCGTTCGCTGGGTTTTTGAAAAAGACATAAATGATATTTCTGAGCCATTTGAAATCGCCGATAATTATTATGTGGCTATAATTACTAGTGAAGAAAAGGCGGGTCTAGCTAGTGTTGAAAATGCTCGTCCACAAGTTGAAGGAATTATTAGAGATCAAAAGAAAGCAGATAAAATTAAAGCATCTTTAAAAGGAGCAAATTTGGAAGCAATTTCTATTAGCGCTAAAGCGCCAGTACAATTCGCAGATAGTTTAAACTTTAATTATACAATGATTAACGGTATCGGTAATGAGCCTAAAGTTTTAGGTGCAGCATTTAACAAGGCATTGGTAAACAAACCAAGTGCTCCAATTGCTGGAAATACTGGTGTTTTTGTAGTATCGGTAAATTCAATTGGTACAAAAGCTCCAACACAGGATCCTGCATTCTTTGCTGCTGATTTATTACAAAGAACTAGAAGTAATATGTTCAGATCAAATATTGCCTTAAAGAAAATTGCATCTATACAAGATAATAGGTCGAAACTATATTAATTAGTTTCTAAACTAATTTTAAAGACCCTCGATTTTCGGGGGTCTTTTTTTATCCCTATCTCGAAAATTGCTTAAGTGCTATATTCCTAAATTCTACTTAATTTTGAGCTATGTCAGAAATTCTAAATAACAAGGTGGCCGACAGTGGATTAATATCTTTAGACTTAGCGAGCTTTATTCCCGCTAATGAAATTGTGCTATTTGACATTAAGCCCTTTTTATTTATGGAATTAATATTAAAAGAAAAAGATTTCCGTGCTGCTTTGTTGAATGTAAATTGGGCCGAATTTGAAAATAAAATCGTTGGAATTTATTGTTCTACTGATGCTATAATTCCAATGTGGGCTAATATGTTAATTGTTTCTTCTTTAACCCCAGTTGCCGAAGCTGTTTATTTTGGAGATATAAATAAAGTTCGTGAACAGGTTTTATTGGATAACATTTCAAAAATTAACGCTGCGGATTTTACCGACCAAAGAGTTGTAATTAAGGGTTGTGGTGAAACTCCTATTGGCGAGTCTGCGTATGTGGCTATTACACAAAAATTACGTCCTTCTGTAAAAAGTATTATGTATGGTGAGCCTTGTAGCACTGTACCGGTATATAAAAAGAAAAGCTAATTAATTTTATTAGTCTTTAAAATAGTTATTATTTTCTATTTCTTCTCTCACTTTTTCTGGCACTAAATATCGAATCGTAATTCCTTCTTTTCGGTTATTTCGAATTAATGTTGCTGATAGTTGTAATAATGGTGCTTCTAAATAAAGAAGGTTGGCACCGTAATTATCTTTTATTTCAAATCCTTCTCGTCGATATACAATGAGTCTATAATTTTTTATAATAGTTTCGTAGTTTTTCCATTTAGGTAAATTGTAAAAACTATCACCACCAAGAATTATTGAAAACTCATGTTGTGGATATTGCTCTTCTAAATAAGTGAGCGTGTCAACCGTATAGGATGGTTTGGGTAATTTAAATTCTATATCAGAAACGCGTAATTGGTTATCGTCTTCAACGGCAATCTGTGCTAAATGTAATCTGTCGTACTCGTTTAATAAAGTACTTTGCAACTTTTGAGGATTCTGAGGAGACACAACAAGCCACACCTGATTAAGGTCGGTATGATTCGCTACATAGCTGGCAACAATTAAGTGGCCATTGTGAATTGGGTTAAATGATCCAAAAAACAAACCTATTTTCATATAACTAGTTGATTATCAGTGATTAGCGTTTGTTTTGGGATATAAAAATAGTATCCGCCTCGTTCATTCTTAGGCTTAATTGATATCCGGCAACAGATATACTAATAGGGTCGCCTAGTGGTGCAACCTGTTCTACTGTTATTTCTTCTCCCGGAATACAACCCATTTCCATTAGCTTTAAAAAAATGTCATCATTTTCAAAAGAATGAATGGTGCCAGATTCTCCAATTTTTAACTCAGATAGTTTCTTCATAATTATACTACAAAGATAGTTTGCTTTGTTACACAAATTGTTACGAAATTTGGAGCAATAATTTAATCCTATTATAATGTCTATTTCGTTCAACCATGCCGATAAGAAAGTAACCCTTACACAAAGGAATGCGCTTAAGCAGTTTATAACAAAAGCAGTAAAAAAAGAAGGCTTAACAATAAAGGACCTTCAATATGTTTTCTGTTCAGATAATTACCTCCTTGCTATTAATAGACAATTTCTAGATCACGATTACTTTACCGATATTATAAGTTTCGACCTTTCTGAAACCAAAGGAGAACTAGTTGCTGAAGTTTATATAAGTATAGACAGAGTTAGAGATAATGCAAAGCAACTAGGAACTACTATTAAGGAAGAACTATTAAGGGTTATTTTTCATGGCGCCTTGCATTTCTGTGGTTATAAAGACAAAAAACCTAAAGATGCAGTAATAATGAGGGCGATGGAAAATAAATGGATAAAAGCCTACTTGAAATAAACAACTCAATTAAATGTTCCACGTGGAACAC
>JBEDKT010000085.1:0-5061 GCA_041172025.1 Bacteroidota bacterium | reverse complement strand
CCCAAAAAACCATTGAACTTATTAAAGAACGCACTTCCCGATAACGACGATGTTATCACCATTAGTTTTAACAACAATCACTTATTTGTTGACCACGGTTCTACACAATTAATTTGTCGTTTAATTGATGCACGCTTCCCTGATTATAAGGTAGTAATACCTGCCGACAATCCTTATCGCCTAACAGTAAATAAGCATGATTTTCAAAATGCTTTACGTCGTGTGAATGTATTTAGTAATAAAAGTACCAACCAAGTAGCACTTAATATTACAGGAAACGAATTACAAATGGCGGCGCAGGATATTGATTTCAGCTTTGAGGGAAATGAGCGAATGAGTTGTGAATACCAAGGCGAAGACATACAAATTGCATTCAATGCAAAATTCTTAATTGAAATGTTAAACGCAGCAGACACCGACGAAGTGTTTATTGAATTATCAACTCCAAGCAAAGCGGGCTTAATTAAGCCTTCCGAACAAGCTCCTGGAGAGGACTTGTTAATGTTGGTAATGCCTCTTATGTTGAATAGTTAATTATAAGCGTAATCCGTACCTATAAAACAAGCGAAGCCCGATGCTTTCATTACATATGGAACATCGGGTTTTTTATTTACATTTATAGTATAAAACAAACCTATGATTGAAGCAATCAAGTCGTATTTTGAAACTATTCCTAGTTTACACCGCGCGTTAATACTTGCTGGTGGCATTAGTTTTTTTTGGATCATAGAATCTGCCGTGCCCTTGTTTAAATTCCAATACAATAAAACAAAACACGCCGCACTCAACATCTTCTTCACTTTTACTACTATTGTTATCAACTTCGGATTTGCTGTTTTAATGGTTTTAGCAAGTGATATGGTAGTTAAAAATGGTTGGGGCTTGATGCAATGGTTTAAGATGCCTTTGTTGTATGAACTAATAATAGGGTTAATGTTGATGGATTTAATTGGGGCCTACTTGGTGCACATGATTGAACACAAGGTTAAGTTTTTATGGAAATTTCATATGGTCCACCACGCCGACGTTTTTGTAGACACGACTACGGCAAACCGCCATCACCCAGGCGAGTCGGTTATAAGAGCAGTGTTTGCTATTTTAGCAGTAGTGGTATTGGGCGCGCCCATGTGGTTAGTTATGTTGTATCAAAGTGCAAGTGTGGTATTGTCGCAATTTAATCATGCCAATATTTATATTCCAAAATGGTTTGATAAAACATTTGGATTGGTCATCGTTTCTCCTAATATGCATAGGGTACACCACCATATTACAAGACCACAAACCGACAGTAATTACGGAAATATATTTTCATTTTGGGACAGGTTGTTTAATACTTATGACGCAAGTTCAATGAGCCAAATTCAATATGGTTTGGATGTATTAGATAATGCAAAGCATGGTGATATAGGTTATCAATTAAAAATGCCTTTCGATAAAAATATAAAATCAGACTACTAAATAATAACGAATGAAGATAGGCGCTTTTATTCCCGCACGCTATGCGGCAACACGTTTTCCCGCAAAATTGATGCAACCCCTCGGAAATAAAACCGTGATACGACATACATATGACAATACGGTTGCGACAGGTTTATTTGACGAAGTGTATGTGGTAACAGACAGTGAAATAATTTTTAATGAAATTACCAACCATGGCGGCAAAGCTATAATGAGCAAGCGTTCACACGAAAGTGGGAGCGACCGTATAGCGGAAGCGGTGGCCGATTTAAATATTGATATAGTAGTGAATGTACAAGGCGATGAACCCTTTGTAAAAAGAGAACCACTTGAAAAAGTTTTATCAGTTTTTACAGACAGCAATGTGCAAGTTGCGTCCTTAATGCAAATACTTACCGTTCAAGAATTGATAGCCGATCCGAATTATGTAAAAGTTGCTGTAGATAAAAATAACAATGCCTTGTTTTTTTCAAGAAGTGTAATTCCTTATCCGCGAAGTACCGAAAGCCCAATCACTTATTATGAACATGTTGGCGTATATGCATTTAAAAAACAAGCACTTCTTGATTTTACCAATTGGCCAATGTCTCCATTAGAAGCGGCCGAAAAAATTGAATGCTTAAGGTATTTAGAAAACGGTATTTCAATTAAAATGGTCGTAACCGATTACATGGGTGTAGAAATAGATACCCCCGAAGATTTATTAAAAGCAGCCAAGCTTTTGTAATAATAGTTTTAGGCAAGTTTGGTTATCTTTGTGCAATAAGGCAAGCCTTATAATTTAATACTTTAATAAAAAGAATATGCAATTCCGCAATTTTAAAATGGTCGACTATGTAGTGTATGGTCGTGGTTCATTTAATCAATTAGACGAAATTATTGCCCCTCAACGTAAGGGTGATTTCCCAATGATCTTCTTCTTAGATCATTTTTTTATTGGAAAGCCATTAGCTAGTCGCATTCCACTTAGAGGAAAGGACAAAATCGTTTATGTTGATGTGACACATGAACCTAAAACTAAACAAGTTGACGCCTTAGCAGCTGATTTAAAAGCTGAATTCGGCGAAGTGAGCGGTATTATAGGAATTGGCGGTGGTTCGACAATGGACTTAGCTAAAGCGGTTTCTTTAATGATGACTAACCCGGGTTCGTCGGCCGATTATCAAGGATGGGACCTAGTTAAAGTGCCAGGCGTTTATAAGGTAGGCGTTCCAACATTAAGCGGAACAGGTGCTGAAGTAAGTCGCACAACCGTATTAACGGGGCCAACACGTAAGTTGGGAATGAATTCCGACTTCACACCATTTAATCAAATTGTTTTAGATCCTGAATTGTGTAAAAACGCACCAGCAAATCAACGCTTTTATACAGGAATGGATTGTTATATCCACTGCATTGAAAGTTTAGAAGGTACTTTCTTAAACGAATTTAGCAAAAGCTATGGCGAAAAAGCATTGGACCTATGTCGCAAAATATTTGTAGAAAAAGACAAATGGGACGAAGAAAGCGACGATCAATTAATGATGGCCTCTTATGCAGGAGGAATGAGTATCGCATATAGTCAAGTAGGTGTCGCACATGCGGTGAGTTATGGTTTAAGTTATTTATTGGGCACCAAGCATGGTATTGGAAACTGTATTGTAATGAACCACTTAGAGGAATATTATCCAGCAGGGGTAAAAGAATTTAAGTTCATGGTAGAAAAAAATAAAATTGAAATCCCAACAGGAATTTGTGCTGGTTTAACTGAAGCACAATTCGACGAAATGATAAATGTTTCTTTAGGCATGAAACCCTTATGGGAGAACGCTTTGGGAAAAAACTGGGAAAGTATTATGACACGTGAAAAACTACGTGATTTATACGGTAAACTATAAATACGATTTAGCTGTTTAAGGATAACCTATTCCAATAAAAAACCCTTCCCGATTTAACGGGAAGGGTTTTTTTGTATTTTTTCTAGCCCAACTTAAAACCAAAACTCACTTTAAACTTTTAAACTATTCTGCTTCAGCCACTACTTCTTTTACTTCTGGAATCATACGCTTCATCATGCCTTCGATACCTGCTTTTAGGGTAACCATTGAACTAGGGCAACCACTACATGATCCTTGTAACATTAAGTTTACAATTCCGTCATTATAACTTTTAAATTGTATTGCACCGCCATCCATTTCTACTGCAGGCTTTACATAATTTTCTAATAATTCTTTCACACGCTTTACAACATCATCATCGTCGGCGTGCACGGTGTTAGTTGCTTCTTGTTTCATTTTCACTACTTCTTCTTCATTCACTACTACGCCCCCATTTTCTAAAAATTCTTTTAAAAATGTTTTAACAGTAGGAATTACATCTTGCCAGTCGTCCGTGTCGGCGCTTTTTGTAAGGGTAATAAAATTACTAGCAATGAACACACTTTTAATAAAAGGGAAACTGAAAAGTTCCTTAGCTAAAGGCGATGCAATTGCTAGGGTTTCATCGGCAATGTCTAAACTTTTGCCAGGGTACAATAGTTTGTTTGCCACAAACTTCATTGTCTCAGGGTTGGGAGTCATTTCGGTGTAGATGCTTACGATGGTATTGCCTGTAGTGATCATAGTAATAATATTTAGTCGCTTATTAAGTACAAAATTAATCAAAAATGCTGCGCTAGGGAACGGTTTTACCGCTTCTGTGCTTTATTTTTCCGATATCGAAAGGGTCCAACTAAGGAATAATGCTCAGTTTAGCATAATTCAGCATTATTTTCTTCTCTCCGTTCTTGTCAAATAGGATTAAGGCAATAGGATTGTGGGCAGAACCCTCTATTTCCTTAATTACCCCAAAGCCAAATTTTTGGTGTTCTATTTTCATGCCAGCCTCCAAGCTACTTGGGTCGGCGGCAACAAAATCAACCGAAGGGATGTGGTTTTTATTCAAAGTACTAGGTGGCACAACAGGTAAATAAGCTGGTTTACTACTAGCCCCAGCGGTGGTACTAAGCTTAGTCCCCGATTTTGGCCTTGGTTCGCTCCAGCTTTTTGTATTCCCCCCATGCATTCTGTCGTAGGCACTGCCCCAACCTGAACTTTGGTTTTTAGCACCGCCACCTGCACTCGACTTGTCAATTTTTTCCTCCGGCATTTCTTCTAAAAAGCGGCTTGGGTCGTTTTGAACAAGTTGTCCAAACCTATATCTTGAATTAGCATGGCTTAACCATAAATGTTTTTTAGCACGTGTTACGGCTACATAAAACAACCTTCTTTCTTCTTCCAATTCTTCACGCGTATTTATACTCATTCCACTTGGGAATAAAGTTTCTTCCAACCCCACCACAAATACACATGCAAATTCTAATCCCTTTGCAGCATGCACGGTCATTAATTTAACTGTATCTGCATCGCTCTTGTCATTATCCGCATCGGTGATTAAAGTAATTTCTTGTAAGTAGGCACCCAGTCCTTTATCTCCTTGTTCACCGTCTTCGTTGCTAGGGCTTTCGGTCCACTCCTTAATGGAGTTTAATAATTCTTGTACGTTTTCGTAACGTGCTAACCCTTCGGTGGATTTATCATTAAATAATTCTTTAACAATATTTGTATGCTTTCCAACTTGTACTGC
>JBEDKT010000084.1:0-3580 GCA_041172025.1 Bacteroidota bacterium | reverse complement strand
GTATAATGTAATATAAGCCCAGTAGTTTGTTGATTTGCAAGTACTTATATTGATTCATTGTACATTTCAAGCAACCTTATTTGATTGAGGGCCCGAACATAGTTTTGGCCCTCTTTTTTTGCACCATAGTACGCATCATTATTAAGGTGATCGGTTAAGAAACGGAGTGCTTGCATATATATCATGAATTGGCCCGCAAAGTGAAAATGATCCATTTCGAAGTTCGAGAGTTCTGATTCCATTACAGACAAGTAGCCATTTTTCAAAGCCTCAAAGTTTGCTGTATTAATAGTTACTAAATCCAAGTTAGCCTCCTCTTCGGTAACTGGGCATAAGTAGGTCCTGCACATATCACCAATATCACTAATATAAAATCCCGGCATTACGGTGTCCAAATCAATGACACAAATTGCTTTTTCAACTTCACCATCCTTTTGAAAAAGCACATTGCTAATTTTAGTATCATGGTGTGTTACCCGTTGCTTGGCATCTTTACTTATTACAAAATTATCGTATTTGTTAACATAGGTCTTATGGGCTTTTAAATATTCAATTTCAGTTTTGCTTTCTTGAATCCTTTTTGGGTTTCCGGATAAAATGGCTTGTTCGAATTGGTGATACCTTAAACTCAAATTATGGAAATCAGGTAAGGTCAATTTTAAGTCCTGAACTTTAAAATCGCATAAATTATGTGTAAAAAGGCCAAAGGCCCCAGCCGCTTCTTTGGCTTGCATAGGGTTGTCTAAAACATCTAAAGCATACCCGTTAATTTTTTCAAATGCTCTATAAAATTGACCCTCCCACTCTATTAATGTTTTTCCTAAAATGGTGGGGTATAATTGGGTAAATAAATAGTTGGGGTGAACTTCTTTTAAATAGGTACCAATTGCATTAATATTAAAATCAATGGCTGCGGGGTCCTTAAAAATGCTGTCATTTACGGTTTGTAGTATAAACTCCCCTTTCGTTGTTTTAACATTATAGGTTTTGTTTATTAAGCCTTGGTTAATTGCATCGTATGCTAATACTTCCCAACCGTATTGTTCAATAATTGCTTTCATAAATATTAATTCTTAAATGTACATAAATAGCCTCATTCTTCGTAATTTGAAACCTAATAACTAATAAAATCATGGGTATCAATCGTCGTCACTTTCTTAACCTTACTAGCTTAGGTGTTGCAGGTTTTTCAATAAAAGGATTCGCAAATAATTCAAAAGGGATTAAGCCAATTGTAATTTCAACATGGGATGCTGGATTAAATGCCAACAAAGGTGCTTGGGCTGTTTTAAGTACTGGAGGGGCCGCTTTAGATGCAGTGGAAAAAGGAGTTATGGTTACCGAAGATGAAAAAAACTGTTGTGTAGGTTTGGGTGCTAACCCAGACAGGGATGGTTTTGTGACACTAGATGCTTCCATTATGGACCATGAATTTAATTGTGGCAGTGTAGGTTTTTTGGAGCGTATTAAACATCCTATTTCAGTAGCAAGAAAGGTGATGGAAAAAACACCACATGTAATGCTAGTTGGAGAAGGCGCACAACAATTTGCCGTTTCTCAAGGTTTTAAATTGGAATCAGGTGAATTGTCAGATGATGCAAAAAAAGAATACTTGAATTGGTTAAAGAAGTCAACCTACAAACCAATTATTAATATTGAAAGAAAACAATCTACCACACAACTTGATCCTAAATTTCAAGCGCCAACTAAATTAAGTAACGGGGAGTGGAATCACGATACCATTGGCATGGTTGCCTTAGATGCGCATGGAAATTTAAGTGGTAGTTGTACCACAAGTGGTGCAGGGTTCAAATTGCGAGGCCGTTTAGGGGACTCTCCTATCATTGGTGCCGGTTTATATGTTGACAATGAAGTGGGTGCTGTGGTGGCTACAGGGCAAGGGGAAGACGTTATTAGAGTAGCTGGAGCAAGTGCTGTAGTAGAACAAATGAGGCAAGGTAAATCGCCACAGGAAGCATGCAAATTTGTGGTAGAAAGAATACGTCGCATTAAGAAAGAGAAAGCAAATGATATTCAAGTTTGTTTTATTGCATTGAATAAGCATGGAGAACACGGTAGTTATGCATTGCACAAAGGTTTTAATTATGCAGTGCATTCAAATGATGGAGCAAGTTTAGTTGAAGCTCCTTTTATTTATTAAACTATATTTTTAGCGTAAGAATTTGTTTTAACATGTTTGTGAAAAAGAAAAATTAATGAGTAAAGTATTATTAGAAATAGCCGTTTTTTCAGTGGAGGCAGCTTTGTCAGCAATTGCTGCAGGAGCAGACAGAATTGAATTTTGCGAAAATCCTGGCGAAGGTGGAACTACCCCTTCTTATGGAAGCTTAGTAACACTAAAAAAATTAACTACTAAACCAGTATTCCCAATTATTCGTCCAAGAGGTGGTGATTTTTTATATACCGATGTTGAATATGAATGTATTAAAGCTGACATATTAATCGCGAAAGAATTAGGTTACCCGGGCGTAGTGATTGGGTTATTAAATGCGGATGGCAGTATTGACGTAAAGCGAACAACTGCTTTAGTTGAATTAGCAGCTCCAATGCAAGTTACTTTTCACAGGGCATTTGACAGATGCAATAATCCCTTTCAAGGAATGGAAGACATTATTTCAACTGGTTGCAAACGCATACTAACAAGTGGTCAAGTACCTAATGCGTATGATGCATTGCCACTATTAAGTCAATTGGTGGAAAAAGCAAATGGTCGAATTATAATTATGCCTGGAAGTGGCGTACGTGCAAGCAATATTCAGGAAATTATAAAAGTTACAAAAGCTACTGAAGTACATAGCTCGGCCAGAAAAATGTATCCTTCTAAAATGTCCTACTTGCAAACATCAATGAACGAAGAAATGAAATCTATAGGAATAGATCCAGCTGAAATAGCAGCGATGCTTAATGATATTTAATTATTACTTCAAAACTAATACAACATCCTTACACGGATAGTATGTTTCACGTCTCTTAATAAGTCAATTGCTTTTTTTGACAATTTTGAATCTACGTCCAAAACAACATAGCCAATTTCTTCATTGGTTTTTAAGTACTGACCAACAATATTAATTTTGTTTTTGGACATGACAGTATTAATTGCACTCAATACACCAGGTACATTATTATGAATATGTAAAATGCGGTGTGCATTGTCAACCGGAGGTAAACTTATAGAAGGGATGGTATGTGAACCATTAGAAACGCCACGTTCCAAGTATTGATATAATTTTATACTTACATCCTCGCCAATATTTTCTTGTGCTTCTTCGGTACTACCTCCAACATGCGGTGTTAATAATACATTAGACAATCCTTGAAGAGAAGATTCAAATTTGTCTCCATTTTTTTCGGGTTCAATAGGGAATACATCAATGGCTGCTCCTGCAATATGTTTGTCTTTTAAAGCCTGTGTTAAAGCTTCTAAATCTACTACTTCTCCCCTTGCATAGTTAATTAAAATTGCTCCTTGCTTAAATTGCTTTAGCACTACTTTGTTAATTAAATTTTTTGTTTGGCCTGTTTCAGGAACGTGTAAGGAAATAATATCAGCAGTACTTAC
>JBEDKT010000083.1:0-2574 GCA_041172025.1 Bacteroidota bacterium | reverse complement strand
GCTGTAAAGCTTGTACAAGACCTAATGGAACCAATTGGCCACCAATATTAAAAGCAGCGTGTTCATGAGGCTCACGAACGTCTAATAAATTTATTTTCTCTCCGGCGTCTATTTTTGCTTTAAGCTCCTCTACTGTAATTGTTTGCATAAAATTATTTATTGAATTTATAATTAATGAATTGAATCTCGTTTTGTAATTATTGGCGCTACTTTGTCTATTACAATATCAATAGCTCCACCTTGCATAGCCGTATTCTTTAAAGGCATACCCAAAGAATCTATTTCACTTGAATAAGGGTTGGGACTTTGACTAATCACAAAAGCTGTCGCTGTATCCTGTATACTTGTATTTGAGCTTATTACCCCCATTGACATTCTCATACTAGCCAATTTCGCCTTTGCCATATTAACAGTCATTCCAATTAAATCAGGCACTTCAAATACCATTGACACTCCACCATCTCCCACCTGAAAATCAATCACAGTACCTGACGATATTTTAGCACCAGGGGCAACGGGTTGCCCATTCACTAATTGGTCAATAATAACGTTTTTATTTCTATCCGATACCATACTAATATTTCCCATTCTTAACCCTAATACTTTCAAATAAGTTTCGGCACTTTTAAGGGAGAAGCCCACTAAGTTTGGCATATCAACTTGAGGTGCTACAATTCTATTAATGGTCAAATAAACGGTTCTTCCTTTTTTTACAATCTCGTCTCCTTCTGGCGTTTGTCTTAATACGCCATTACGTGCTAGAGTATCTACATAAATAGAATCCTGTAATACTACGTCAAAACCTAATGCTGTTAAATTTTTTTGGGCTGCTACAACATCAAGGCCCACCACACTTGGCACTTTTTCTGTCTTGCCATTTCCTGTTATCCAACCTAAGGAAAAGAAAAACAATACTATTAAAACCACTACGGCACCAATACCTACTAAGATATTTATCCAAAGCGGCTTTTTTAATAATTTATCGATTGCTTCCACTTTTGATTATTTAGTTTTTGTGAGAAATTGAAAATTCATGTAAAGTATCTTCAATAATTGCACCATAAAAATCGGTTAAGGTCCAACCTAACGCACGCACTTGCTGAGGAATTACACTCGCCTCACTTTGGCCTGGAACAGTATTCACTTCTAACATATATGGCTTCCCTGCTACTTCGTCGTAAATAAAATCTACTCGCACCACTCCCCTACAATTCAAAGTCGCATATACTTTCCTTGCTGCCTCAGTTAATGCTTGTTGCATTTTTTCAGTAAGCACAGCGGGTGTTATTTCTTCACTTTTACCTTGGTACTTTGCTTCAAAATCAAAAAATTCATTCTCGGTTTTAATTTCAGTAATTGGCAAGACAGTAGTTGTCCCCTTTGATTTAAAAACACCTATTGTAAACTCTCTTCCACTAATAAATTCTTCTACTAATACCTGTGTGTCTTCGTTAAATGCTTTTTCAAGTGCAATTGTTAATTCTTCTTTTTTATTTACTTTGCTAATTCCTAAACTACTGCCGCCATTATTAGGTTTAACAAAAACAGGTAAGTTTAACTGTGCTAAAATTGCTTCAGGACTAGTTGGGCTTTCCTTAAATAAATGCAGGGACTTTGCAACCCCTACACCACCGAATCCTGCCACTGCAACAGTAAACCTTTTATTAAAAGTCAATGCCGATGTTGCCGTGTCACAACTCGTGTAAGGCATACCAATTAAATCAAAATAGCCTTGCATTTTTCCATCCTCTCCTGGTGTACCATGAATACACATTAAAGCGACATCAAAATTTATTTTCACACCCCCTTCTTCAATACTAAAGTCAGCCTTATTAACAGCAACTTCTTCACCAACAATATTTTCATACCACCAACCTGTTGGATGTATATCAATTAAATAAACCTCGTACTTGTTTTTATCTAAAGCACTAAATACAGTCTTTGCACTTTTGTAGCTTATTTGTGCTTCAGAACTTAATCCTCCAGTAACTAATGCCACTTTTTTTTTCATCGAGTATAATTTTTACAATTATATTAATAGCAATAATAATTGATGCTCCTAAATATAGGACTTTATAAAAAAGAATATCTTTCAATATAGTTAAAATAAAAAAAGGGAAATAAATTTCCCTTTTTTTATTTCTTTACCTGCAAACTAAGCGTGCAATTTTTCCTTCTTAGCTAACAAAACGTCTACCGTTTCTTGGTATAAGTCGTCATGTACGCAACAGTCCACTGGACATACTGCAGCACATTGTGGCTCTTCGTGGAAACCTTGACATTCTGTACATTTGTTTGGTGTAATATAGTAGGTGTCACTTGCTACTGGCGCAAGTCTTTGAGCTGCGTCAACTGATGTGCCATCTAATAGAGTGAATGCTCCTTTAACTGTTGTGCCGTCGGCCATTGCCCATTCAACACCACCTTCGTAGATAGCGTTATTAGGACATTCTGGTTCACAAGCTCCACAGTTAATACATTCGTCGGTGATTTTAAGTGCCATAAAAATAATTTAAAAATTAGTGACGTACTTTTGCCTTACAAAGATATAGTACCCACATGAACATACAAGCA
>JBEDKT010000082.1:0-5071 GCA_041172025.1 Bacteroidota bacterium | reverse complement strand
AGTAATGTATATGTATTTTTTCATAAAATTATTTTTATAGTTGAGCAAAAAATATTTAACTCAATTACTTTGTTGTTGGTTTTTCTTTAGGTAAATAATAAAGTACCACTCGGTTATCTTTGTTTAAATACTTTTTGGCAACATTCAAAACATCTTCTCTTGTTACTTTATTGTATTTTTCTAATTCGGTATTAATTAAATTAGCATCTCCAAAATAAACTTCGTTATTGGCTAAGCTTTCAGCAATACCTGCCATAGTGGAGTTACCAGTTACTAACCCTGTAGTAATTTGATTTTTTACTTTTTGAAATTCACGCTCCCCTACTAACCCACTTTTTAAGTCGGCTACTATACTATCCATACTTAATTCCAATGCTTCAATTTTAACGCCCATGTTTGCAATAGCTAAAGTGATAAACAATCCCTCGTCTTCATTAAAGAAGGGTGCTGATTGCGCAGCTACTGCTTGTTGCTTTTTATCAACTAATGTCTTTGTCATCCTAGACGATTCCCCTCCTGATAAAATTGTTGACAAAACATTGAAGGCATAATATTCGTCACCCCCTTGCTTAGGTGCACGATATGCTTGAAACACGCCTGGCAATTGAATATTATCGTAAATGATATCCCTCACTTCTGCACCCAAAGCAGGCTCCTTAACAGTTGGCCTTACAATTGCTTTTCCTTGTGGTATTGGACCGAAATAAGCTGCAATTTTTTCCTTTAATTCCGCCTTATTAAAATCACCGGCAATAGACAATACTGCATTATTTGGTACATAATAAGTTTTATAAAACTGAATAAACTCGTCCAATGTTGCTGCGTTTAAATGGTCTAAACTTCCTATAGGTGCCCATTGGTAAGGGTGTACCTTAAATGCACGTTTTAACATTTCTGTTAAAAACGAACCATAAGGCCTATTATCCATTCTTTGACGTTTTTCTTCCTTCACCACTTCACGTTGTGTGTTCACGCCTACTTGTTCAATTTTAGCATGCATCATTCGCTCACTTTCTAACCACAATCCTAAGTCAACTTGGTTTGAAGGCAATAACTCATAATAAAACGTGCGGTCCTGAGAAGTATTTGCATTTAATGCACCACCAGCATTGGTAATGTATTTGTCAAATTCTCCACGCTTTATATTTTCTGAACCTTCAAATAATAAATGTTCAAAAAAATGGGCAAACCCTGTTCTAGCAGTGTCTTCGTTCTTTGATCCCACATGATACAAAACAGTTACTGCCACTACTGGAGCAGTATGGTCTTCGTGCAGGATTACTTTTAATCCATTAGGCAAAGTGTACTTTTCAAACTGTATCGTTTGCGCATGCGCAATAGTCAGTGAAAAAATACATACAAATAATGCAATACATTTATTTAGCATGATTTTTATTTTAGGTATTTTAATATGAGATAAAACTACTGTATATTGGCTTAATTATAAAAACACCAAGGCCTTATATTTATAAAATTACTTGAGCGGCACTTAGCTTATTTGAAGCAATCCATTGAATTTCAGCATCTTTCCTAAACCAAGTCATTTGCCTTTTAGCATAATGTCTGGTATTTTGTTGAATCATTTCTATGACGCTGGCCAAGCTTCCATTTCCCGAAAAATAGGTTTCCCATTCTCTGTAGCCAACGGTCTGCAAAGCGTTTAGGTTAAAATAAGGTAGTAATTCCTTTACTTCCTTTTCTAGGCCAGCTTCAACCATATTCAATACACGCTGATTTATGCGTTCATACAATTCCGCTCTTGGCATTTCCAACCCAACCTTCACTATATTAAAGGGGCGGACTGCTTTTTGTTTATTTTGAAAACTTAAAATTGAGGCACCTGACCCAAGCATCACTTCCAAGGCACGCATTAACCTTTGAGGATTTTCTTTTTCCCCTTTAGCCCAATATGCCGGATCCTTTACAGCAACTTCCTTTTGCAACCATCTTAACCCAAGCTTTTCATACGTGTTTATAATATGCTCCCTAATTGCAGGGTCAAATTCGGGAATAGGGTCCAATCCTTCACAAAATGCTTTAATGTATAAGCCTGTGCCACCAACCATAACTACCGAGTCCTTTTGCTGAAATATTGTTGCTGTTTTTTCTAATGCATATTTTTCAAATACGACCGCATTAACAGTTTCACTGATTGAATGACTTGCAATAAAATGATGGGGCACCAACGCTAATTCAGCTTCACTTGGCCTAGCAACACCGATATTCATTTCTGAATAACATTGCCTTGCATCTGCTGAAATAATTTCTGTATTTAATTGCTGTGCCAAAGAAATAGCAAAGGCTGTTTTGCCTACTGCCGTTGGCCCAACTACAATATATATTGTTTTTGACAACTTGTTTTTTTTAAAAAATTAATAGGCCTCTTCGTCAAAAAATTCACTGCCTGAATCTTCTGAACTATCATTTGAATCTTCTTCATCTTCTCCTTCTTCTTCTCCTTCTTCATCGTCTAGCCCACCTTCTTCCAAAGTATGCGCATCCGATTCACCTTCTTCTCCATACCCATCAGCCGCTTCTGCCAAATCATATTTTTCTTCAATGTCAGCAAACTTAGGACCCAGCAAACCTTTGGTACCATATTGCATGGGGCCTACTCCTTCTATTCTTGAAACTAGTGGATAGTCCAATGTCATATCTGCATCTACATTTTTAACCACCTGGATTAACTCAATTAAAAATGTCCATGATTTCGCGAAATCGTAAAGAAAAATAAAATGTTGATTGGTATCAATTATTTCAGAACCTATCAACGTTTCTTCCATTAGTAATGGAGGCGCTTTATATTCTTTTGCATATACTTCTTTACTAATCTCTCTTCCTTTTACCCAGATATCATTACTTCTAAAAAAAGTAGCATCGTGCTTTTGATCAAATTCAAATGCTTTTAATATTATTTGATGAAAGTCCGCGAATGTTTGAGTGTGCTTCACCGAAATATCCCTATAAATCGCATCATCTTCCTCCCAATAAACCCTAAATTTTAATATTGCCATATTTCGGTAATTTGAAACGCTAAATTACTATTTTATTATAGGAAATAAGCCTTGTTTGGCAGCTTCTTGTAACATATAATCATAGGCCGCCTTGTAATCATTTGGAATAATGCCGTCCAAAATCGCTTCTCTAATAGCATCTTTAATTACTCCCACTTGTTTTGAAGGGGTAATATTGAATATTTCCATGATCATCTCCCCTGTTACAGGTGGTTGCCAATTGCGAATACTGTCCTTTTCTTCTACTTCTTGCAAACGTATTTTTACAAATTCAAAGCCTTGTAAATATCGTTTTACTTTCGTTTGATTTTTGCTTGTAATGTCGGCAGCACACAATAACATAAGTGATTCAATATCATCGCCGGCGTCAAATAACAAACGCCTAACTGCACTGTCTGTAACCGATTCTTTGGTTAAAGAAATTGGCCTTAAATGAAGTGCAACTAATTTTTGCACCATTTTCATATGCTCATTCAATGGCAATTTCAATTGTGTGAAAATTTTAGGAACCATTCTAGCGCCTACTACTTCATGACCATGAAATGTCCAGCCAAAACCAGTTTCAAACCTTTTTGTTTTAGGCTTTGCAATATCATGCAATAAAGCAGCCCATCTTAACCAAATATCATTTGAAGTATTAGCTACATTATCTAGCACTTGTAAGGTGTGGGAGAAATTATCCTTATGCCCAATACCATCAAGGGTTTCAGCACCTTCTAATTGTAATAATAATGGAAAAATATGTTTTAGTAACCCCGACTCCTTTAATAAATACCAACCTTTTGAAGGAACTTCCGTCATCATTATTTTTTGCAATTCGTCTGTGATGCGTTCCTGCGAAACTATATTAATTCTGTCTGCCATTTTTTGAATAGCAGTAAATGTTGCCGGTGTAATTGTAAAATGCAATTGAGTTGCAAAACGAATTGCACGCATCATGCGTAATGGGTCGTCATCAAAAGTTTGTTCAGGGGCTAATGGCGTGCGTAGAATTTTATCGGTAATATCTTGCAAGCCTCCGAATGGGTCAACAATAGTTCCGAAAGCATTATTACTTAATTCAACCGCTAAGGCGTTTACTGTAAAGTCACGTCTATTCTGGTCGTCTTCAATACTACCTGGACTAACTTGTGGCTTCCTGCTATCCCGCGCATAACTTTCTTTGCGCGCGCCTACAAATTCTATTTCAATATCAGGAAATTTCACTTGTGCCGTTCCAAAAGTTTTAAACAAGGACACTGGTGGTATTGGTTGAAACAACTTGGCAAAAGCTTGTGCTAATTGCATACCATCGCCCAAACAAACAATATCAATGTCTTTGGTAGGCCGGTCTAAAATCTTATCTCTCACAAATCCCCCCACAGCAAATGCAGGCACTCCTAATTCGGCAGCTGCTTGCGCAACTGCTTTCATTAACTCCCCTTCGCGTTTGGTGAAATGTATCTGCATTGGCGCAAAAGTACTAATGTTGCGCCATTTCTAGCAGTGGCGCAAATAATTGTTTCATCTGAATAGACATGGCACAATTAAAATGGCCAAGAGGGCAAGCTTTTTTACCATGCACCCCACAAGGACGACAGCTTAATTCATCCGAAGTTTGCACTATAAAGGACCTATCCGACAAAGGCCCATATCCAAAATCAGGCACAGTAGAACAATAAATAGCTACCACTGGCGCATTCATTGCCGATGCAAAATGCATGGGTGCCGAGTCGTTAACATAGTTTATTAGCGCATTTTTTTGCAGGGCAGCTGATGCTAAAAATGGCAACTGACCCGCTAAGTTTACAAGTTGTTTTTGACGTTGATTTTGTATGCTCACCCCTTCTATTATAGATTGCCCAAGTGCCTTGTCCCCGGGCCCCCCAATGATATAAATAATCCCCTCAAAAGGGATTTCATTTATAAAATCAATCCACTTTTGCCTAGGAAATTGTTTTGTAAACCAAACGGAAGCAGGCGCAATACATATATAGGGCTTTGACTGCAAATGTTGTACTTTATCGTAATCGGTTTTAGTAGGGTAAAGCTTAGGCTTGCATAACGCTACTCTACCA
>JBEDKT010000081.1:0-3295 GCA_041172025.1 Bacteroidota bacterium | reverse complement strand
TCAAATAAGATGGATATTTTAAGGGTTGTGCTATGTTTGTTTTTAACATGTATCCTTCCCCTGCCTTTAAATAAGTTAGGGAGCCTTTCCATCCAATAGGTGCTGTATAAATTGCAAATTCTGATTGTGATTTTATTAAGTCGCCATCAGTAGCATTAAAGTTTGCTAGCGCGTCCCCAATAGGTGTATTCTTAGCAACAACAAATGGCAGCCAGTTCCAGTATTGATTTAAATAAATTTGCCAAGTACTTAAATCTATAGGAACGCCTTTTATATTTAAGCTTTGTGCCTTTGCTAATTTAATTTTGTACATTTTATTGTTCTTAATGCCACCACTATCTGTAACACTACCCGACCATCCACTTGCAGCAGAGTCTAATGGGTTGAATTGGTAAGCGTCAAACAATGCAGGCGCATTTGACTGTACTAAGTCAGAGGTGGAAAGCGCCATGCTCCTTGTAAGGTTATTTAAACTGCCAAACCTGCCATCTTGCACATTAAACGAAGTCCAAGTCCAGCCTTCATTAAAAGGAATTTGTTGGCCAGTTACTGCAGTGTTTCTAAATACAACAGGAATATTATAGGTGCCTAGTATTTGGTCCTGGGTAAAGGCAAGTGTAAATTGATTATTCAAAGTTGCTTCTTTTAATTTACCATCGGAAGCATCCCAAATGTAAAACATAATATTTTCAGGAGTAATAGTATTGCTATACACTGTTAAGAATACAAAATATTCATTAAAGCTAGCATCATACATAACGCTATTCATCCCACGTACTTCCCCGTTTACAATGGCAACTACTTTATCGTAAATATCATCGGTAAAAACACTATCTAATTTTATTCTTCCAATAATATTCATGGACTGGCTAAACTTACTTGGGTCCAGTTTTAATACAGGTTCTTTTTCTAGTACCCTTACATCCAATTGAATTTTATTATTAAAACCATAATTAGTAGTTAAATCCAAAACTGTATTGTAATTCCCAACTGCCAAATTAGAATCAACTGTTGCATTAACGGTTATAGTACTGTTTGGCGCAATGGTACCTGAATTATTAGACAGGGTTAACCAAGTTGGGATGTCAATAGAAAAGGGTTGTTCCAACCCACCTTGGTTAATTAAGGTAATTTGAAAAACCAATTGTGTATTGGTGCGTTTCATTAAATTCACATTTTCACCTTGACCTTCTACAAACCACTTTACTGGGTTTTTATTAATAAATGCAGTCCAGGTAATTGGGGAAGCTTGCCTATTGTCGGCTAAATCGTTCACGCCGGAAACTGTTATGTAGGCTACTTTACCTTCTACACTTGCCCAATTTGTAATTGCTGGTTTTAACATTATTTCATCGCCGTTTATGACTGCGTCAACTACCATTGATTCAGTTGGACGAAAAGGCTTTAAGCCCGGGGTAATGTCGGTGTAAGCAAGTGGTTTTATGAGTGAAGCGTAGGCGCTCTTTTTCTCGGTTGAATTCAGAGGATAATAGTATTTTGGCCCAACAGTCATATTAGTCTCAGGCTTATTAAGGTTCACATATAACAATAAGCCGGTTGTATTAAAATCAACTTCATGGAATTGATCGGCTTTTATTTGCTCGGCATTACGCGCCATGTTCCAAATACAAAATTCATCCATTTGCCCATTAAAATAATTGATCAACGGGTAGGTATTTGTTGTGGTTTTAAATGACTGCGTACCCAACCTAATAGTGCTTGCATTAAACCCACCAATTTCGTTACTAGGGTAAGAAGCTGTTTCATTACCGTCAATATACATCCTTACAGTTCCGTTTCTTGTTAAACTCATAGCTATATGGTGCCAGCTATTGTCGTTTACCTTAATGCCTCCGAATGAAAATACTTTTGCTTCTGCTTTTAAGTCAACAGTTCCAGTAGTATTCAAAGTGATGGACCATTTATTGCGATAACCATTACTTTCTATTGGATCATTACTATCGTCCCAGCCATTGGACATTAAAGTTCCTATGGTTGTTTGGGTGGACTTCATCCAAAAGGAAACCGTGGCATCCATATCTTTACTAATTACTACATTAGCCGATGAATCAAGTTTTAAATAGTTGGATCCGTCAAAATTATAAGCAGTTCCTTTAGGAAAAATATCCCAATCAGCTTTTGCTAATGTTATATGCTTGAACCTGGCTAAGTCATGGGCTATAATGCCATTCCCTTCGTTCATTGGCCAATAGCCTATAAGTCCTATTTCGTCTCCACTGAAAACAGTGTTCATATTTATTACTGCCTGTTGCCTTGTAATAAATTTTTTCCAAAACCGCAGATCATGCAAATTGCCTTTAAAGTTATTGCCCCCTATTATAATTGGGTTTTCATTTGTGAAAATAAGTGGGGTAGTAAATATGTTCCAGTTTTTTGCTGTGCTATTTTCGGTGATACTTAATTTTCTTGTCGCTGCTTCATAAGAAAGTGCGTAGTAATTAAAAGTACTGTCCTTTGTAATTGAGGTGGTTAAGCTTTGACCGCCAATTGTGTACTTCAATTGACTATTTACTAATTGTATTTTAAGTCCACCTTCTTGGCTTAACAAGGTAGCAGTATCTGATGGGCTCATATTTTTTAACCAAAATTCAATACTAAAATCACCAGTTGTAATAGCAGGCTTAATTATAGTTGCCTTATTGTTTGTGCCATTAAAAGCAACTGAAACTTCATGCATTACTGGTAATTGATTCTTCTGTACTAAAAATTCAAATTTGCTTACCGTGCCATTTGTTTTAACGGGTTCGTTGAAACGCAAACCAATATCGTCTCCTAAATTTAATATTCCATTTTTTGGTGTAGGGGTACTAAATAATACGGGTGCAGTAAGGTCTACCTTGCCTTCTTTTATTTCCGACTCGAAGGCAGTTTGGTTAATACAAGTTGTGCGCGCACGTAGTTCATAACTTCCGTTGGCTAAGCCTTTTGCTGCTATATCCCAAGCATAATTTACTTGCGCAGCATTGATTAATGACGTAGCACTATCACCACCTGCTCTTGCAGTATTTAAATCGGCTTGGTTTTTAAAATACGTCTTTAATCCAATCCAATTAGGCGTGCCTTTTAAACGGTAGTCTAAATTAATTTGTTTAAAATTTGCAAAATTCGCATTGTAATCCCCAAGTGTAATATTTAGTGCCAGGGTTCTAGCACTATCGTAAGCGTTATTTCTATTCAATAACCAGTTATTGGACGGAGTTATAATACTTACTGGAGAACAAGCAGGAATGAAAGTTGCTGAAACAAGTAAACTATCCACTGCATTGTCGTCGCA
>JBEDKT010000080.1:0-5137 GCA_041172025.1 Bacteroidota bacterium | reverse complement strand
CAGTATAAATAATGCAGCAACTGAAGTGGCAATTGCAAAGTATTGTTTCTTAAAATTTGGTCGAATAATAACAGCTTCTTTTCTGTATAATGATTGCTTAAAACTAGTATCCAAAGCTGCTTCCATTTCTTCAAACCTATATAGCAAAGCCTTGTCCTCGTATACTTCTTCCGTTACAGGTAATTTGGTCTGTTGTAATTGTTGTAAAATACTGGCATATATTGGATTAGTTAATACAAATTTTTCTACGGCTATTTTTTCGGCCGCAGTTAATTCGTTGTCGATATACAACAGAAAATAATTTTCGTATGTTGATTCGTTAACTTTCATTTATGCACTCACTTTTTCAAAGTGACTTAATTTAGTTTTTAATAATAACCTTGCCCTATGCAGGTATACTTTAACCTGACTCTCCGATAAGTTCATAATTTCTCCAATTTCTTGGTAACTATAACCTTCGTAATCTTTTAACAACACCAAACTTTTTTGGGTAGGATTTAATTCATTAATAGCACGGAGCAAAACCTGTTTTAATTCATGATTTCCCTGGGTACTAGAATTGTTTACTTCATCATAGCTATCGGTGGTTGTAATTTTCTTACCCTTACGTATATGGTCAATCATTTGGTGGTAAGCAACCGTAAATAGGTATGACTTTGCCTTGAATGGGTCCACGCTATTGCGGTTTACCCATAATTTTTCAAAGGCTGTTTGCACTATATCTCGTGCATCCTCGGTATGTCGGATATTTTTTACAATAAACCTGAATACTCCATCTGCATTTTCATCGACACAATTATTATAGTCTTTCTCCGTCATTCCTTTTCTTTGGGCTGTTAATTATACTTTAAACGTACACCTGCTAGAAAAGTTACAGGGATTGCTTAATAATTTACAATTTGTTCTTCAATACCCTCGGGTAAGGTCCTGAATTCATATTGTTGATTTCTCAATTGTGGCTCGAATCCTGCTTCTTTAATAGCTTCTTGGATGGTTTTATAGGTAAAACGGTGAGGCGCTCCTGCAGCACTCACTACATTTTCCTCTAACATGATACTACCAAAGTCATTTGCACCTGCTTCTAAACAAACTTGCGCGGTTGCTTTTCCTACCGTTAACCAGCTAGCTTGTATATTTTTAATATTAGGCAACATGATACGGCTTATGGCTATCATTCTTATATATTCTTCGGTAGTCGTTAAATTATGTACACCTCTTATTTTAGTTAATAAGGTATCAACGTCTTGGAAGGTCCAAGGAATGAATGCTAAAAATCCGTTAGCACCTTCTGGTTTTCTATCCTGTGTTTCACGTATGCGCACTAAGTGAATAAAGCGTTCTTCTAAGGTCTCCACATGACCAAACATCATGGTAGCACTACTTGTAATATTTAATTGGTGTGCAGCAGCCATTACTTCTAACCATTCGTCCGAACCACATTTGCCGCTTGATACTAATTTCCTAACCCTGTCAACCAATATTTCTGCACCAGCACCAGGCAATGAATTCATACCTGCTGCTACAAGGGCGGTTAACACTTCGGTATGTGTCATGCCTTCTAACTTAGCAATATGTGCAATTTCTGGGGGCCCTAAAGTGTGTAATTTGATAGTTGGAAATTCACTCTTTATTTGACTAAAAATGTCTACATAGAATTTTAATCCTAATTCAGGGTGGTGACCACCTTGCAATAATAATTGGTCTCCTCCCCATGCAAGGGTTTCTTTAATTTTCACTCGGTAGGTATCCATATCGGTGATATAAGATTCAGGATGACCAGGTACTCTAAAAAAGTTACAAAATTTGCAATTCGCTATACATACGTTTGTTGTATTCAAGTTTCTATCTATCTGCCATGTAACCTTACCATGTGGCACTTGTTTCTTTCTTAACTCATTGGCTACAAAACTAATTTCATTTAAAGGCGCGTGCTCAAATAAAAACATGCCTTCTTCTTTTGTTAAGTACTCAAAATTGAGGGCTTTTTTGTATAATTCGTCTAATTGCATACTGGTATAATTTGAACTGCAAAGTTAAGACTTTAAACATTTGCTTTTTTAAGAAAACGAACTATTGCACTAATTAACTAATTTCGTTGCTTCTATGATACAATTTGAAAGATTCCAACTAGAAAACGGCCTAAGAGTATTGGTGCATCAAGACACTAGTACTCCTATGGCTGTAGTCAATGTCCTATATAATGTAGGTGCCAAAGACGAAAACCCTTCCAAAACAGGGTTTGCTCATTTATTTGAGCATTTAATGTTTGGAGGAAGTGTAAATATTCCCGTGTATGACGAGCCTTTACAAAGGGCTGGAGGGGAAAATAACGCCTATACAACCAACGATTTAACCAACTATTATTGTCAAATACCAGCAGAAAACATTGAAACAGCTTTTTGGCTGGAAAGTGATAGAATGTTGTCTTTGGCTTTTAGCCCTAAAAGTTTAGAAGTACAAAGGAAAGTGGTTTGCGAGGAGTTTAAGGAGCATTATATTAATAAACCCTACGGAGACGCTTGGCATAAGATGCGTGAACTAGCATACACTAAACATCCTTATCGTTGGATGACTATTGGTGCTTCTTTAGCACATGTTGAACAAGCAACTATGGAAGACGTAAAGGATTTTTTCTTTCAGTTTTATAGACCTAATAATGCAGTGTTGGTTGTAACAGGAAATGTAAATACAGCGCAAGTAAAGGAACTGGCAGAAAAATGGTTTGGTCCAATTCCTGCAGGTAAACCCTATGTGCGCAACTTGCCAGCCGAACCGCAGCAAGAAAAAAGCAGAACATTAGATGTACGTGCCGATGTTCCAATGGATATGTTAATGATGACGTGGCATATGGGAGGACGTTTTGATGAAGGATATCATGCAACTGATTTGTTGACCGATGTATTGGGTGGTGGCGCAAGTGCGAGACTATATGAGCAACTTATAAAAGTTAAACAATTATTTTCTTCCATTGACTGTTTTCATTTTGGTACAGTAGACCCAGGCTTATTGGTAATTACAGGAAAGTTGGTAAAAGGCGTTACCATGTCTGTTGCAGAAAAAGCAGTGTTGGCCGAAGTGGAACAAATAAAAAATACTTTATTGCCAGCCAAAGAAGTGCAGAAAGTGATTAATAAAACCGAAAGCCTTATTTGTTTCGAAGACATGAGTATTATGAATCGTGCGCATAGTTTAGCTTTTTATGAATTACTTGGGGATGCGGCTTTGATGAATGAAGAATTAGCAAAATACCAAGCAGTGACTCCTGAGATGATTCAGCAAACCGCAAACGTCATTTTCAATGACAACAATAGAAACACTTTATACTATTACAGTAAATCATAATTAACATGTTATTAGACAGAACAAAAGCGCCAATTATTAAAGACGCAGTTGATTTTGATATACAATTGAAGCCATATCAAAAATACGCATTAGACAATGGGGTGGAAGTATACGCCTATGAAGGAGGTGCAGAAGAAGTACTTTCGTTAGAGATGGTATTTTTTGCAGGTAATGGTTTTGAAGACAAGAATTGGGTTGCAGCGGCTACCAACTTTTTATTAAAAAATGGCACGAATAATAAAACAGCGTTTGAGGTGAATGATGCGTTTGAATTTTACGGTGCTTACATGAATAGGAGCTGTTATAACGAAACAGCAACCATTAATTTACATTGTTTAACTAAGCATTTTAAAGAAGTGCTTCCTGTGTTAAGTGAGCTAGTGTCGGACGCAATTTTTCCTGAAAAAGAATTAGAGATTTACCAGCAGAATCAAATTCAGCGACTGCATTTAAATTTAAAGAAAGGAGATTTTATAGCAAACCGTTTAATTGATGAATATTTATTTGGTATTGAACATCCTTATGGTAAGTATTCTACCGAAAAAGATTTCAAT
Source organism: Bacteroidota bacterium (assembly GCA_041172025.1). Lineage (GTDB taxonomy): Bacteria > Bacteroidota > Bacteroidia > Chitinophagales > Chitinophagaceae > Sediminibacterium. The sequence goes on along the minus strand of JBEDKT010000080.1, from coordinate 1,241 downwards.
AATTTATCACGTACCGATTTAGTAAATTTTTACAATAAATATTACAAGGAAGGGAAGTGTATTTTATTTATGGCTGGAAAATTCCCAAGTAATATACAAGCCTTGCTTAATAAATATATTGGAAGCCTGCCATTGAATAAAAAAACAATTACACCAATTGAACATCCTATTCAAGCTGCCACTGAGAAAAAATATAGTATCATAAATGACCCCACTTCTGTACAAGGGTCCATTCGTTTAGCTAGACATTTTCCCAATAGACACCATCCCGATTTTCCTGCTACACAGGTTTTGAATAATATTTTTGGTGGTTTTTTTGGGTCAAGGTTAATGAGTAATATTAGAGAGGATAAGGGCTATACATATGGGATACAAAGTTATTTGCAAAATCATGTGCAACAATGTGCTTGGTTAATTAGCACGGACGCTGGTAAGGATGTTTGTAAAGCAACCATTGAAGAAGTGTATAAAGAAATGAAAATTCTGAGAGAAGAATTAGTGGAACAAGACGAATTGAAATTAGTTAAGAATTATATGTTGGGTTCCTTATTAGGTGATTTGGACGGCCCTTTTCAAATTATAAATCGTTGGAAAACATATGTACTAAACGACTTGACAGAGGATTATTTCTATAACACCATTAAAGTGGTTAGGGAAATACAGCCCGAAGAACTACAAGCACTAGCGAAAAAGTATTTACGCGAAGAAGATTTTTATGAATTAGTAGTTTACTAGGTATATTCTTATAGTAAACACACATTCATAGTTAAACCTTGAATATTATGGGAAGGTTTTTTACCAAAACTATAGCAACTGCCTTAGCGGTATTAATTGTTGCCTATTTAATAAAAGGGGTTACAGTAGACGATTCTGTTACAGCATTATTAGTTGCATTGGTATTAGGCTTACTTAATACCTTTGTAAAGCCCATTTTAATTTTGCTTACTATTCCTATTACCTTTTTCACTTTTGGCTTGTTTTTGATTTTTATTAATGTATTTATCATTTATATGGTTTCCGAGATTGTGCCTGGTTTTCATGTGAGTGGTTGGGTGACGGCCATTATTTTTAGTTTTCTTGTAAGCTTCTTTTCTTTCCTTATTGAATCCATAATTGGTAGGCCATCAGGCCAAAATCCGCCTCAGCAGTAGATAATAGTATTACATTTTTCTTTTATAAGTTTCTTTTTATAATTTATTTTTTAACCTAAACTATTAGTAGTCAGTCAATTAGTAATATAT
>JBEDKT010000079.1:0-5279 GCA_041172025.1 Bacteroidota bacterium | reverse complement strand
CACTAATTCATCCATTTTGTCGGCATCAACTAGTTTAACACCAGATTTTGCTGGAGGTAATTCGAAGTTTTTAATATTCGTTGTAGCTGCTGTTGAAGCGGGTTCAACCACTTTTAATGGTTTTGTCCTAGCAGCCATAATGCCCCTCATATTAGGTATGCGTTGTTCTGCCATTCCTTTTTGACAGCTTACCACCATTGGTAAAACTACTTCACATGTTTCTTCACCACCTTCAATTTCTCTTTTTAAAATAGCAGTGGTACCATTCAATTCTAAATGGGTTGCTAAAGAAACAAAGGGTAAATCTAACATTGCCGATAACATGGAACCTATGCATGAACTATTGTAGTCGATAGTTTCTTTTCCTGTGAAAATTAAATCGTAGGCACCTTCTTTTGCAACTTGTGCTATGGAAGCCGCAACTGAAAAAGAATCGTTACTTGTGCTATTCACACGAATAGCTTCATCACCACCAAGCGCTAATGCTTTTCGTATAATAGGTTCTGCGTCTGCACCACCAACTGTAACTAAATGTATAATAGTCGCTGGATCCTTTTCTTTTAATTCGATTGCTTTTACTAAAGAATACCATTCGTCATAGGGGTTGATAATCCATTGCACACCATTTTCATCAAACTTTGTATTACCTTCGACAAAAGCAATTTTAGCAGTGGTGTCGGGTGTCTTACTGATGCAAACTAAGATCTTCATTATTGCGAATTTTTATTAATTAAATTATTAGTTGTTTATGCAACTAAGGCAAATATAGGATAGTTTTTGACCATCTATTGCGCAAAAATAAGTTAAGATGCAACGAATTGAAAGAATTATTGAATTTTTAAATCAACAACCTAAGGATAACTTTTTAAGACATGCTTTGGCCTTGGAATACAGCAAACTTGGAGAGGATGTAAAGGCAAGAGATTTGTTCCTTGAAATACTAACCGAATCCCCCGATTATATAGGATCCTACTACCATTTGGCAAAATGCCTCGAAAAATTGGAGCAAAGGGAGGAGGCTATAAGTTGGTATGAAAAAGGGATGGCTGCGGCAAAACTAGCAAAAGACGACCACGCTTACAGGGAATTGCAAGCTGCTTATGAGGATTTAGTATACTAGCTACCTATTTATAGTTAATACCTCCCATTATAAGCTTAAACGGTCGTTAAGTTTTTTATCAATTAGTTGGAAAAAGTCCTCGGGTTTGTAAGTGCGCCAAGGTTCAATTTCCATTAGTTCAATATACCTATTCAATTTCCTTTGTAAAAAGTCGTGTTGGGCGCCTACTTGTAAATTAATTAGTACAGCCCATCCTTCTTCATCCGAAAGTTCCTCATATAATTCCTCGTAATAGTCTCTATCCCCACTGTGAAAATTATACACGTTTTCGGCAATCAAAATGAATTTAGTGATTCCTTCAAACTGAAGCTTATCCAATACTTCTCTTTTTAAATACATGATGTCATTTTCAATCGCGTCATTCCATTCTCCAATCATTTCAATAATTGCAAATTTGGAATCATAGTCCGCAAATAAAATTTTAAGGTACAGTGTTTTGCTCCCAAATTCATCCCATTGTGGATGTATAAAATAGTTGTAAACTGTTTGAGAAAATTCAAACTCGCTATAGGTTCTTCCAAAGAAAATAGATCGAGGATCCTCTTCTGCCATATACATATGGCGCCATTGAAAATAAGGTTCTATTTCGTGCACAAAATTACTTTGATTGCTTGTGGAATTCAATTAAGCCTTCCATAGGTGATTTTACTATTTTACCTAATGTTAATTCATAACTAGTTGCTAATTGTTTTAGCACATCCTTAAAGCCATAAGCAACACTGCCTACAAAATGAATTGGATAAATCCAAGCTTCATTCATTTTTATAAGATGCGCAAAAAAGAAATCGTTCAAGCCGTCTTCTATTATATTTTCGATCATGTAGTGCCCTCTGTTTTCAGCCAAGAATTTAGCAAAGGAAGCCATGTAACGGTTGGGAAGGGGTTCCTTGTAAATTGCATTTAAAATTTGGTCCTTTGTGAGTGCGTATTTTTTTTCAAAAGCAGCCATTAAATCTTCGTCAAATGTATTGTATAAAAAATACTGCAATACTTTTTTCCCTAGGTAAGCACCACTGCCTTCGTCCCCTAAAACATACCCAAGTCCTGGGCTATTTTTTACAATTTTCTTTCCGTTATAAAATCCAGTATTGGAGCCGGTTCCTAAAATGCAGGCTACCCCTTTTTCATGCTTGCAGGTTGCCCTAGCTACGGCCGTTAAGTCGGTTTGAATATCGAGTGTGGCTTTTGTGAAAACTTGCTTTAATGCCTTTTTTATAATAGCTACATTGTTTACATTACTTAAACCAGTCCCATAAAAATAGACAGCTTGTATAGTTTCTAGTGCTACTTTTTTATGAAAAGACTTATTTAACAAGGTGATAATTTCTTCCAAAGAAAGAAAATAGGGGCTAATACCCTGGGTAATAATGTTTTTTTTCTTATTGTTTAATACAATAGTCCATTGGCATTTTGTAGCACCGCTATCAGCAATAATGTAATTCTTAATCATGTGGTAAATCTTGTGTGTGAAAATAGCCATTTTAATGTAATTTTAGCGGGAATACAACAACATGCAACAAAATAATAACTCAAAATGGTTCAGTCCAATTTCATACGCAGTCATATTAGTGATAGGGGTTGCATTAGGTGTTTTTTTTAAAGGAAATAACTCCTTTAATGTTTTACCATGGCAAAATCAGCATGCTATAGAAGAAATTATGCAACTTGTTAAATCTAAGTACGTTGATTCAGTTACTAATGATAGTGCAGACCTTAAAATTGCCGAGTATTATTTATCCCAGCTTGACCCTCATTCTTTATATATTCCCCCCGCAGACTTAGGCGAAGTGAATGAACTGCTCATGTCTAATTTTAAAGGAATTGGTATTGAATTTCAACAATTCAGGGACAGTGTATTTGTTTCATATGTGCTTAAAGCAGGGCCTGCTGAAAAAGCGGGTTTATTAGTTGGGGACATACTTTTGAAAGCAGATGACAGTATTCAATTGTCTGGCAAAAAATGGGACGGGGAGGATATTAGAAAGAAACTAAAAGGACCTTCCAATAGCAAATTAGCTTTGTTAGTTAAAAGAGGTAATACAAATAAATTGATTGTAGTTGAAAGAGATAATGTGCCAGTGTCTTCTATTGATGCTGCTTACATGATTCAGCCAACACAAGGGTATATTAGAATTAATAAATTTGCGGACCGAACTTACGAGTCCTTCATGCAAGCGTTGGAACCTTTATTAAAGGACAGCATGCATTCACTAATAATTGATTTAAGAAGTAATGGGGGTGGTTTACTTTCTGAAGCAGTAGCTATTGCAGATGAACTACTTGCAGGGAACAAATTAATTGTTTACACACAGGGCGCACATTCACCAAGAGTAAGTTATTATAGTAAGCGTGAAGGTTTGTTTGAAGAAATTAAGCTAACTGTATTAATGGACGAAGCTTCGGCCTCGGCAAGTGAAGTTTTAGCCGGAGCATTACAAGACTGGGATAGAGCAACTATTGTAGGGAGGCGTTCTTTTGGTAAAGGACTTGTTCAACAACAATTTAATTTATCAAACGGTGGGGCATTAAGGTTAACTACTGCAAAATATTATACCCCACTTGGCAGAGATATTCAAAGGCCGTACACAAACGGCAAATTGGCGTACGAGAAGGATTTTGCACATCGTGTATACGAGGACGCTTTGGGTAAGCAGGATTCGGCTTTTAAAGGAGTTGCTTATAAAACACCAAAGGGGCATGTAGTATATGGCGGAGGGGGTATATATCCTGACACATGGGTATTTAATAACGATATGATGCTGGATTCAAATTATAGTGTCTTATTCGCCGATAATTTGTTAAATGATTTTGTATTTAAATGGTTTATGAAAGAACAGGCCACTATTAATAAGTTAAAAACGCCAACTGATTTCATTAATACATACAAAGAAAAAAATATTTGGGATGAATTGTTGCAATTTTCTACAAAAGCCCAGCAAAAGCAACTAATCCAATTGGATAAAAATAAAGCACTTATACAAAGACAAATTTTATCATTAGCAGCAAGGATGAAATGGTATAAGCAAGGGTATTATGTGGTTCAAAATACATTGGATCCAAACTTTGTAAGTATGCTTCCCAAATTATGATCATTGTCAGTTAATAAACTGACAGCACTCAGTTGGGATTTTCGATTTTGGAATCACCTTTGACCCAATTACTATGCAGCATAAATGTTACCATTGCGGAGAAAAATGTGAGGAGACTATCCAATTGGACGACAAATATTTTTGTTGTGATGGTTGTAAAATGGTATTTCAATTGTTGGACGAAAATGGGCTATGTCAATATTACGACTTGTCAGCTATGCCTGGCTTTTCTGCAAAAGGACATTTTGTTTCAGAAAAATACAATTACTTAGACAATACTGCTATTCAGGATCAGCTAATACAATTTAGGGTGGGTGATCAAGCGCATGTTGTATTTTATTTGCCGCAAATACACTGTGTGAGTTGTGTTTGGTTATTGGAAAATTTGCACAAAATTAATCCTGGTGTAATTCAGTCGCAGACTCATTTTGAAAAGAAAGAAATAAAAATAGTTTTTAATCCATCACTTATCTCCTTAACAGAGTTGGTTCAATTACTTGCTTTTGTAGGCTACGAACCCATGATACACTTGGGAGGGAACGATTGGATGAAAAAGAAAAAGGTAAATAAAAAGCAATTGCTTAAAATTGGGATTGCAGGATTTTGCTTTGGAAACATAATGATGTTAAGCTTTCCCGAATATTTATCCGCTGACTTATCGGAGTTGGGAAACTTAAGGTCCTTTTTTGTGTACTTAAATTTATTGTTATCCCTACCTGTATTATTCTATTGTGCAAACGGTTTCTTTATTTCAGCTTATACGGGGTTAAGACAAAAATGGTTAAATATAGACGCGCCAATTGCCTTAGCCATATTGGTAACTTTTAGCAGGAGCCTTTATGAAATATTGACACAAACAGGTGGCGGTTATTTAGACAGCATGAGTGGGATTGTTTTTTTTATGTTAATAGGAAGATGGTTCCAGGATAAATCTTATGATTCTTTTTCATTTGACAGGGATTATCAGTCTTTTTTCCCTTTAGGTGTGACGGTTTTAGAAGCAGGAAAGGAAATAAATAAGCCACTAGCAACTATTGAAAAGGGAGCTATCCTTTTAATACGTGCTGACG
>JBEDKT010000078.1:0-4157 GCA_041172025.1 Bacteroidota bacterium | reverse complement strand
GTTTTATGACCTATTGGTGAGTGCAACATACTTATTCATTGTGAGCTATGTAAGCTTTCAAAGTTATTCCGCAATAAATGTAAATATGGGTAGCATTCTATTAGCTTCTTGCATCATCCTATGGGCAACCCGTTTAGGTAGTTTCTTATTTAAAAGAGTTCAAAAAAGCGGAGAAGATAAAAGGTTTGCATCCATCAAACCCTCACCAACAAGGTTCTTCATGGCATGGACTTTTCAAGGGATGTGGGTTTCTTTATGTTCAATGTGCGCCTTAACAGCAATTGCAAGTAAAAATGGGGTAGTTCAAAATGGTTTTTTTTATATTGGTATGCTAGTCTTTATTTTCGGTTTTGTTATAGAGATTATTGCCGACTGGCAAAAGTCTACATTCCGTAAAAATCCCGAAAATAAGGATCAATTTATTTCTCATGGCCTTTGGTATTACTCAAGACACCCAAACTACTTTGGTGAAATTATTTTATGGCTGGGGATTTCCGTAATGTCTTTTTCATCTTTATCAAGTTGGCAGTATATTACTTTAATCTCTCCATTTTTTACATATATCCTACTTGTTTATATAAGCGGTGTTAGGATTTTAGAAATTTCGGGAATGGAAAAATGGGGTCATTTAGACAAATATCAAGAATATATCCGCACAACACCTTCTTTATTTCCATTTTCTAAGTAGTTGTCAGTTGTACTTGTTTGAGATTTTTACCTTAAATTTAGATATGAGACTAAATCAAAAACTTTACTTTAGTTGTACCAGATGTATGACAAAGCTTCTTGTGATTGTATCCTTTTTTTCTGTAAATATTTTATCTGCACAAACTGTTACAGAAAAGATAGTTCAGGAAGCAAGTAATAATTCGCAACTGCAAACCATGGCGCACGAATTATTAGATAAAATTGGGCCAAGACTAGTGGGTACGCCTCAAATGAAAAAAGCCAACGACTGGGCTATCGAAAAATATACCAATTGGGGAATTACTGCTCGTAACGAACAGTGGGGTGAATGGAAAGGTTGGGAACGAGGCATCACGCATATCGACATGCTTTCTCCAAGAGTAAAAAGTTTAGAGGGAACCCAATTGTCATGGAGCCCATCAACCAAAGGCAAATCTATTAAAGCTGAATTAATTATCATTCCAGATGTTTTAGATTCAATTACATTCGCAAACTGGTTGCCTAATGTAAAAGGAAAGTTTGTAATGATTTCAATGAATCAACCCACAGGAAGACCAGATGACAACTGGCAACAATTTGCTACTAAAGAATCTTTCGAAAAATTAAAGAAAGAACGTGCCGAACAAGCTGATGCTTGGCGTAAACGATTAAGTAAAACAGGATTTTCAACAAAAATGATTCCTATTATTTTAGAAAAAGCAGGAGCGGCAGGGGTTTTAACCAATAACTGGTCGAGTGGTTTTGGCGTTGACAAAATTTTTAATGCGTACACTTCACAAATTCCAACAGTTGATATTGCATTGGAAGATTATGGCACTTTGTATCGCTTAGTTGAAGCTGGAGATAATCCTATTATAAGCATTCAAACAGGTTCAAAAGATTTAGGTATAGTTCCAGCATTTAATACCATTGCCGAAATAAAAGGAACAGAAAAGCCTGATGAATATGTAATGCTATCTGCGCATTTTGATTCATGGGATGGTGGTCAAGGAGCAACTGATAATGGAACAGGAACATTGACCATGATGGAGGCTATGCGCATTTTAAAATTGGTTTATCCAAATCCTAAGCGCACTATTTTAGTTGGACATTGGGGAAGCGAGGAACAAGGATTGAATGGATCTAGATCATTTGTAGAAGACCATCCTGAAATAGTTAGTAAACTGCAAGCATTGTTTAATCAGGATAATGGAACTGGGAGAATTGTGAATATTGCTGGTCAAGGCTTTCAACATGCTGGCGAATTTATTACACGATGGTTAGCAGCGGTGCCAAGTAATATAAAAGATTCTATCAAAACTAATTTTCCGGGATCGCCAGGTGGTGGGGGAAGCGATTTTGCCTCTTTTGTAGCAGTTGGTGCACCAGGCTTTTCTTTAAGCGCTTTAAATTGGTCTTATTCTAATTATACATGGCATACTAATAGAGACACGTATGATAAAATAGTATTTGATGATTTACGAAGCAATGTGATCCTAACTGCTATTATGGTATATATGGCTTGCGAAGACGATGCAACTTTGCCAAGAGATAAAGCTGACATGGGTATTGATAAAAGAACTGGACAACCTATACCATGGCCAGTTCAAGTAAAATCAATTCGCAAAGGGCCTGTTGCCCCAGTGAATAAATTATAAAATAATATACAACTTAGGGTACCAGTACCCAGTCACCTTGCACGACACTCTTGCAAGGTGATTCTTTTTGGCAACCTAAGAATAAAAAAAGCATTACTAGTACAGCAAATACTTTTAAATAATTTTTTATATTAATAGCTGTTTTCATATTTACTTGTCTTTTAATAGTATGTTAATAATTTTCCAATCATTTCCTAAGGTAGCAATATAAGAACCCACAATTAGTTCGGTGAATATAGCTTCCCCATTTGTGATTTGTTTGCTTGCAACGGTTTTCCCGTTACTAGTAACTTGTACCATTGCCCCTTCTTGTTTTGAAACAACCCTAATACCACCGCGGGCATAACATACTGCATCTTTTTTATAGAATAAGGTGGTGGCCAATATTTGGCTTACAGAAACTTTATAATTGTTTAATACCGATTCGTCTTCGGATAGCACATCGTACGATATAACCGAAGAAAAATTCTTAGTTACTTCACCCGACTTTTGCAATATGCCGTTTTCGAAGAGGGTAGCCCCCTTGCTTAATGTAAAAACTGGTTTCAAATTAAGTAAAGGGTAAGTGTCTGATATATTTATTTTCACTGTCCCGCTATTAATAATGGAGGACAAGCTTGGTATACCCATAAAATTAAATGAACTCATTTCGGCAATGTTATTAAGGGCTGGTTCGGCAATGCTAAACGATTGAAACAAATCACCCTTATGTCCATTTGCAATAAAGGTAATAGGTTTATTTACGGAGGTAGTTTTGTTGGATAATTTTTCATATAATTTAAATGTAATAGCTTCCCCTTGCAGGTTTGAAAACACAGTTAAAAAAGCGTAGTAACCATTTTTGCTTGCAACGTAGCTAACGCCGCTCACCCCTCTGCAAGTATTACCTACAAATGCAGCTACCCTGTCATTGCTGTTAATTAATTGCTTCCCGTCCACGTTAAGCTTTGACACAAAAGTCATAGTATACTGGTATTCATTCTCATTCACAACCCAATTAGGGGTTTGTGCAAATAAGCTATTACAAGTAATAAATAATAGTATAAAGCAAATTGCCGTTCTTTTCATAAGTATAGATTGGTTTTAGTGCTTGATTATTTTCTTGAATATTACTTTTTCTCCTATCTGAACCTGCACTATGTAAACCCCAGCAGGTATATTTGGTTGTATTTTTAAAACGTTTGGCCCAGCAATTATTTTAAAATTATTTTCAAATACCTTTTGACTTAACATGTTGTACATGGTAATTTTTGCGTCAGCTACTACTTTACTGGCAAATGCAATTTCTAAAACGTTAGTGAATGGGTTGGGAGACAAGTTCACTTCTATTTCTAAAATATCAATTAGGAATGGGGTAGCCACGCTACCTAAAATAGCATCTGGCGAAAAGTTTATTGACTTAGTTGTTGCTTGAACTTTATTCCCTGTGCCTATATAAGCATTAAGGGTTTCAGCTTTATTCCCGTAAATGGTTATAAAAACTAAATCAACGCCTTCTATGTTTTTAATTTCGCTATTACCTCTTAATTCCCCGGCAGCATTGTAAAAAGAAAGTTGCTCAAACCCGGTTGGCAGTTTTACAATAGCACTCATTGTATTAGCATATTGTGCATATTCTTTTAAGAGTATAGTATTTGCTATAGTGCTAGCACTTGTGTTTGTGTTTTGCTGTTTTTCACCCGTTGAAGCAATTGCTTTGTTATTTGTTCCATTCAAATAAGATGGATATTTTAAGGGTTGTGCTATGTTTGTTTTTAACATGTATCCTTCCCCTGCCTTTAAATAAGTTAGGGAGCCTTTCCATCCAATAGGTGCTGTATAAATTGCAAATTC
>JBEDKT010000077.1:0-9062 GCA_041172025.1 Bacteroidota bacterium | reverse complement strand
GATGTAATGGACGGCAGCTTTGTTCCCAATATTAGTTATGGCTTGCCTATAATTGAACAAATCAAGAAGACCACTTCTAAGGTTATGGATGTGCACTTAATGATCGTTAATCCTGAAAAATATATTAGTGATTTTAAAAAAGCGGGTGCGGATGTTTTAACGGTTCATTATGAAGCATGCCCTCACTTGCATAGTACTTTGCAACTTATTAAAGCCCAAGGAATGAAAGCGGGTGTGGCAATAAATCCACATACTTCTGTTGAACTTTTAAGGGACGTCATAAAGGATATTGATGTGGTTTGTATCATGAGTGTAAACCCTGGATTTGGGGGACAAAAATTTATTGAACATACTTATGAAAAAGTAAGTGCTTTAAAAAATATGATCACTTTAGCAAATGCAAGCACCCTAATTGAAATAGACGGGGGTGTTACCGAGCAAAATGCAGCAAAATTAGTAAAAGCTGGCGCCGATGTGCTTGTAGCCGGAACCACCGTGTTTAAAGCAACCGACCCAAAAGCAATGATTGTTACTTTAAAGCATTGTTAAATTAAGGTTTCCTAATTCCAATTTGAACTTTTAGCTTATTACTTGTGTTATGTTATAATAAGCCATTAACCCAATATTATCTTTTTAGGTAATTCACATTTGTGCGTATTTATTGCTTGAAAATTTCAAGTACTTAAATTAGATTGTGTTAGGCTGTTTTATTATATCCGCTAACCCTTTAAATGTTATACATTGACAGAAGCTATCATCAGTTTAGACACCGTAAACCCTATTGAGTTTTTCGGCGTAAATAATTCAAAATTTGATATTCTAAAAAAACGGTTCCCTTTATTAAAAATTTTATCCCGAGGCACGCAAATAAAATTAAGCGGTGCACCTGAACAAATTGATATTGCCAAAGAAAAAATTGCACTTATCATTCAGTACATGGAAAGAAATGGTCACTTAAGTGAAAATTATTTTGAACAAATTTTAGGTGGCGATGACGCAGAAGTGATTGACAATTTTGTGGAGCAAAACCCAAATGAAGTTTTGGTATTTGGCCCTAATGGAAAAACGGTACGAGCGCGAACTGCAAATCAAAAGAAGTTAGTACAGGCGGTTGATAAAAATGATATCGTATTTGCTGTTGGACCAGCGGGTACTGGTAAAACCTATACGGCAGTGGCATTGGCGGTGCGTGCGTTAAAAAATAAAATTGTTAAAAAAATTATACTAACCAGGCCAGCCGTTGAAGCTGGTGAAAGCCTGGGTTTTTTACCAGGTGATTTAAAAGAAAAAATTGATCCTTATTTACGTCCATTATATGATGCATTAGACGACATGATTCCTGCGGACAAACTAGGTTATTATATGTCCACACGCACTATTGAAATAGCCCCGCTTGCTTATATGCGTGGCCGTACCTTGGACAATGCTTTTATTATTTTGGATGAATCACAGAATGCCAATGACCTTCAAATTAAAATGTTCCTTACCAGGATAGGCTCTAATGCAAAAGCTATTATCACAGGCGACCCTACCCAAGTAGATTTACCTCGTAACCAAAGAAGTGGATTGGAGAAAGCTGTGCGTATTTTAGAGCATATAGATGGCATTGCACATATAAAATTAGACGAAGAAGATGTGGTAAGGCATAAACTAGTTAAAGCCATCATTAGGGCCTACGAAAAAGAAAGGGAAAATGAAACGGAGAATTCATACCACAAGTAGTTCCGCTTATTTTTTTATAGATGCCGAATTTTAAGTAAATTCACGCTATATGGCTGCGAATAACTTACAACAATTTACAATAGGCGTAGAAGAAGAATATATGGTATTGGACCCTTCTTCAAAGGAATTAAAAAGCCATCAGCAAACTATTGTGAATGAGGGAGAGAAGCTATTTAAAGAAAGGATAAAAGCCGAAATGCACCAAGCGGTGGTGGAAGTAGGTACCAGCATTTGTAACAATGTGGACCAAGCCTATAACGAAATTTTAGAATTAAGAACAGGAGTTGCAGCTGTAGCAAATAGCTTAGGTTATAGTATTGGCGCTTCGGGCACACACCCTTTTAGTTTATGGGAAAAACAATTGGTTTCAGACCAAACTAGGTACCAAGCCCTGCTAAACGAATTACAGCAAGCTGCCAGGAGTAATTTAATTTTTGGCCTACATGTACACGTTGGCATGGAAGACCGTAAAATGGCCATTCATATTGCCAACACAGCACGTTATTTCTTGCCGCATATTTATGCATTAAGTACCAACTCCCCTTTTTGGGAGTCACGTGATACGGGCTATAAGTCCTACCGGTCAAAAGTATTTGACAAATTCCCGAGAACAGGTATCCCTGACTATTTCGAAAGTGTCGAAGCCTATGATAATTTTGTACAAGTACTAATTAAAACAAATTGCATTGACGATGCAAAAAAAATATGGTGGGATTTACGTGTTCACCCAGTGTATAACACCATTGAATTCAGAATTTGTGATGTACCAATGACCACGCAAGAAACCATTACTATTGCAGCTTTGTTTCAAGCTATTTGTGCTAAAATTTATTCATTAAGGAAGCAAAATATAAACTTCATTAATTACCAACGTGCCTTAATTAATGAAAACAAATGGCGTGCGAGTCGCTATGGTATTGAAGGAAAATTAATTGACTTTGGTAAAGAAAAAGAAGTACCTGTTAAAGAATTAATTGACGAATTACTTGAATTTATTGACGACGTCGTGGACGGTTTAGGAAGCAGACAACATATTGAAAAAGTAGCAAGCATTTTTAAAAATGGCACTGGCGCCGACCAACAACTTCGCATATTTAAGGAAACAGGAAGCTTAATTGAAGTGGTGAAATATATTGAGAGCCGCTTTTTAGCAGTGGATTAAATATAATTATTACTACGCAGTAGTGAATATTATTGCGCTGCAGTAAAGTCAAATAAAGTGGCGGTGAATATGCCCTTTTCTCTTTTCTTAAAAACAACATCCCAGTTACCTTTATACCTTAAAATTTTCGGCACTAATTGTCCGTTAAAGTAAGTCATTTCTACTTCCATTTGAACATTGAAATCATAAACACCTGCCTTATAACTTAGGGAATAATTACGGCCTAGTACTTCCAAGGTTTTAGGATCAAACCAAGTAATCATTTGGTCAACTACTATCCTATCGTTAGCTAAAAAATTTAAGTTTTGTTTTGGTTGCACATCAAACACATATACCAGCTTGCCGTGGTATTCTACATAATCAAGCTTATAGTCATATAACTCATGTGCCGAGGCGTCATACAAGTCTAATTTATTCCCAATAAAAGGGATACCTGGGATTTTTCTACCCGGGTTAAAAAACAACATTTTTAATTGCTCCTTTGCTTTTTCAATACCTGATCCCTCAATGGTTCTTTTCTTGCCACTCACAATATTGGTTTCCCCGCAAATACTTCCTTTTGTAAAAAATAAACTAGCGTAAAGGGAAGGTGTTACATAATTATAATCGCCTTTTGCATTTCTTAAATTACCCGTAACTGTTTCTTCCAAAACATCCATTGTCCTGCAGCCAGCAACCTTGTTCTGCCTTGTTTTACTATTCAGCGAAGCTTGCATGGTATTATTTTTATCCATCATTTGAATAAAATTATACGAGCTGTAACCAATAGTTCTTAAAGTCTTGAAAGCCTTATAAAAGCTAGTGTCTTCCTTTATTTTTTGGAGAATATCCTTGTAATCAAAATTGTTGCGCACAATTACTTCGGACAATGTAAAATTTTGGCCATTGTTATTTATAATGGTATCCTGCGCGTGCACATTCAAAAAACTTAAAGAAAAGAATAAGAAAAATACACTACGCATAACTATTACTTAATTTGAATCATTTTATAGTCTACCCTTACTTTCCCTTTAGTAATGTCGTTCAATTTCCCTTGTAACATTTTCTTACGAAGCGGCTTGATATAATCAATAAATAATTTCCCTTCAATATGATCGTATTCATGCAAAATCACTCTTGCAGTCATCCCATTAAAGGTTTCTTCCTGTTGTACAAATTTTTCATCCATATAGGATAAGGTAACAGTTTCTGCCCTCAACACGTCTTCACGTATTTTGGGAATACTTAAGCAGCCTTCATTATACACCCAGTCATTACCACCTGTTTCAACAACTTGTGCGTTAATAAACACGCGCTTAATACCAGGCGCATCGGGATATACATCGTCCCCTTCTTCCACATTATCAAAAATTTGCTGGCTATCCATTACAAATAATCGAATATTCCTGTTCACTTGAGGTGCTGCTAAGCCAACGCCATTACTTTCGTACATGGTTTCCCACATGGACTCAATTAATTCAGCCAAATTAGGATACTCGGCATCAATAGGTGCACTCACTTTTCTTAAAATAGCTGCCCCGTAGGCAACAATAGGTAAAATCATACTTCTACTTTATAATAAATGCAAAGGTAGAAATAAATAGGCAGTTTAAGGTCGGTTGGTAAGATATTCCTGCAATAGCATGGTAGCCGCCACACGATCAATGGTTTTTTTGTCGCGACGGTCGTTCTTCTTCATGCCCATTTCTACCATCGCCCTAACCGCATTTTTTGAGCTATACCGCTCGTCTACCGTTTTAATGGGTATGGTTGGGAATTTTTTTTCTAACTCAATAATGGCTTTTTTTACCAATGGCGTAGCGTGTGTAGGCGTATCGTCCAAATTTAAGGGCTCTCCTATTAATATTAGTTCAACAGGTTCTTTTGCAAAATACGCCGCTAAATAAGTAAATAAGTCCTTAGTGTCAACGGTTGTTAAGGCTGTTGCAATAATTTGAAGCGGGTCAGTCACTGCTAACCCACACCTTTTTCCCCCATAGTCAATACAAATAATGCGTGCCAATTTATTAAAATTTAGAATAAATGATTGTATCGAATGAATAAATCAATTAATACGAAAATACTAAAAACAATACTAGCAATTCCATTTGCAGTCATAAAGGCAATATTAACCTTAGACAAATCGGTTGGCTTAACTATACTATGCTGATAAATTAACATACCTATAAAAACAAGTAATCCAATAATATAAGCATACCCAAAGCCGCCAATAAATAATGCAATAATTACACAGGTTGCAGACAAAATATGCAATACACGGGAAATTGTTAAGGCCGTTTTTATCCCCCAATAACTAGGCATAGAATACAAGGATTGTGACTTATCAAATTCAACATCTTGTAATGCAAAAATAATATCAAAGCCACTTACCCAAAATAAAACAGCAAACGAAAATAATAAAGGCAATATATTAAAAACACCTGTCACCGCTAAGTATGCGCCAATTGGTGCTAAAGAAAGTCCCACCCCTAAAACCAAATGGCATAAATAGGTAAACCGTTTTGTATAACTGTAAAACAAAATTACAAACAAAGCCACAGGTGATAAATAAAAACAAATTGTATTAATAAAATAAGTGGCAACTATAAAAACTACCGCGTTTATAATAACAAAAAATAATGCTTTTTCTGCCTTAATAATACCTGCCGGTATTTCTCTAATGGCAGTCCTAGGATTTAGTTTATCAAAGTGCCTGTCCAAATACCTATTAAAAGCCATTGCAGCCGACCTCGCAGTAAACATACATACAATTACTAACACAAATTTAATGCCCACATTTTCAATGGCTAGCTGGTTGGTTAACTGGTACCTCACGCCCAATGCAAAACCAATTAACGCAAAGGGTAATGCGAAAATGGTATGTGAAAATTTAACCAATCCTAAATAATTTTTTACTACTGACATAAATTTAAAATCTTGTTTTATCTTACAAATTCCCATAACACAATAGCAGCTGCTACCGAAATATTCAAAGAATGTTTCATCCCCCATTGCGGTATTTCAATAACCCCATCACAAGCAGCAATTACTTCTTCACTCACTCCGTCCACTTCATTGCCAAAAACAAAGGCTAAAAATTCGTCTTTTACATTGGGATACAGTCCTTTAAATTGCTCCAAGGAAATACTGCCTTCTGTTTGTTCAATTGCATACACTTTATAGCCTCTTTCTTTTAAGGCATGCACCGCTTCGGTAGTTTGTTCATAAAACAACCAATCCACCGTTTCAGTGGCGCCTAAAGCCGTTTTATGAATATCCCTGTGTGGGGGCTGAGGTGTAAAACCACATAAACAAATACCGTCAATTAGGAAACCATCGGCAGTTCTAAAAACACTACCCACATTATGCATACTTCTAATATTATCCATAACCACCACAATGGGCTTCTTGTTGGCCATTTTAAAGTCCTCCACCGACTTCCTGCCTAATTCATCCATGGTCAGTTTTCGCATATGCAAAAGTACGCTTTTCGAATATTAAAAAAATTATGTAGGTTTGTTGCCATGGCAAAATCAAGTGCAGAAACACCGCTAATGCAACAACATCGGGCTATTAAGCAAAAATATCCCGACGCAATTTTGTTGTTTAGAGTGGGCGATTTTTATGAGACTTTTGGCGAAGATGCGATAGTGGCTTCTAAGGTATTGGGCATTACGCTTACTAAGCGCAATAATGGTGCGCCCAATTCGAGCGAATTAGCCGGATTCCCACACCATTCATTAGACACTTATTTACACAAATTGGTAAAAGCGGGCCTTAGAGTTGCCATATGTGACCAGCTGGAGGACCCAAAATCGGTTAAAGGAATTGTAAAGCGCGGGGTAACCGACATGCTTACTCCAGGAATTGCTACCAATGACAAATTACTAGAACATAAAAACAATAATTTCTTAGCCGCTATTTATGTGGAAAAAGAATATGGTGGCGTTGCTTTTTTAGACATCACCACTGGCGAATTTTTAATTGCAGAAGGCAATACCGAATATTTAGATAAACTTTTACAAAGTTTACAACCAGCCGAAATTTTATATCCAAAAAACTACCAAGCAACTTTCAAAGAAGTGTTTGGTAATAGCTTTTATTTATACGGACTAGATAGTTGGATTTTTGACGAACCTTTTGCTACCGACCTATTATATAAACAATTCCAAACGCAAACATTAAAAGGCTTTGGCATTGAGGACCAACATAAGGCCATTATTGCAGCAGGTGCTATTTTGCATTATTTAAAAGAAACCGAACACCCGCACCTACAGCATATTCATAAAATTGGACGCATTGAAAGAAATGAAATTTTATGGATGGACAAATTCACAATTCGTAATTTAGAATTAATTGGGAATGGTGCTGATAGAAAAGGTTTGTTAGAAGTAATGGACCAAACCAAAAGCCCTATGGGAGCGCGTTTATTGAAACGTTGGTTAATATTCCCCTTACAAGCGCCTGAACAAATTAACAACCGTTTAAATGCCGTTGAAACTTTATTAAAAACGTCGGAGCAAACAAATACAATTGGTGCATTAGTAGAATTGATTGGTGATATGGAAAGGCTTGCAAGTAAATTAAGTACTCGGAAATTGCAGCCCCGTGAATTTATGCAATTAGGAAAATCATTAGAAGCAATTGAAGCAATAAAATTAGCATTAGGTGTTATTGATAATAATTACTTACAAAAAATTGGCGATGACCTTAACCTTTGCGCCAATGCAAAAAATGCAATTTTCAATACGCTCATTGAACAACCTCCTGCTACCGCAGTAAAAGGAGGCTTTATTAAGCAAGGTGTGCTAGCTGAATTAGATGAGTTAAGAAATATTTCAAGTGGCGGAAAAGAATATTTAACACAGCTACAAAATAAGGAAGCAGAAAGAACAGGCATTTCTTCCTTAAAAATTGGATACAATAATGTGTTCGGCTACTTTTTAGAAGTAACGCATGTGCATAAAAACAAAGTGCCAATAGAATGGATCCGCAAGCAAACATTAACTACAGCGGAAAGGTATATTACGCCTGAATTAAAAGAATATGAAGAAAAGATATTAGGCGCTGAGGATAAAATTTTAACACTCGAGCACCAACTATATCAAAAACTATTAGACGGAGTTTTAGCGGAAATGAATGCGCTACAATTAAATGGTCAATTAGTGGGTGTATTGGATTGCTTGATTTGCTTTGCTGAAATTGCGAAGGAGCACAAATATTGCAAGCCAACCATTACTTCCACAGCTATATTAGATATTAAAGCAGGTCGTCACCCTGTAATAGAACAAAGCTTACCTAGCGACCAAGCATACATACCCAACGACGTATACCTTGATCCTGCAACGCAACAAATTATTATTCTTACAGGTCCTAATATGAGTGGTAAAAGTGCAGTGTTAAGACAAACTGCCTTAATTACTTTAATGGCCCATATGGGCTCCTATGTGCCTGCAAGTAGTGCCGCTATCCCGCTTACCGATAAAATATTTACGCGTGTAGGCGCCAACGATAACTTGAACGCAGGAGAATCGACTTTTATGGTAGAGATGATTGAAACAGCGAGTATCCTAAATAATATTAGTGAGCGAAGTTTAATTTTATTAGACGAGATAGGCCGAGGCACTTCCACCTACGACGGTATTTCCATTGCATGGAGTATTGTGGAATATTTATACAATGCCCCTCAAAAGCCTAAAACACTTTTTGCAACGCATTACCATGAACTAAACGATTTAGAAGCACAATTACCTACGGTACATAATTATCATGTAAGCCACAAGGAAGTGGGCAATAAAATAATATTCTTACGTAAACTTACAAAAGGAGGAAGTACCCATAGTTTTGGTATTCATGTTGCAAAAATGGCGGGCATGCCCAATATATTAGTGGACCGTGCAAATGCTATTTTACAAGAAATGGAATTGAAAAATAAAGGCATTGAAAACAATACACCGAGCGTGCAAGAAGGCAATCCTAAATACCAATTATCCATATTCGATGCGCATACCGAAACTTTTGAATCCTTACGAAAGGAACTTGAAGCAATTGATATAAATAACTTAACGCCTGTTGAAGCACTTATGAAATTGCAAGCGATAAAAAATAAATTGAACTAATTTATAATTTTCGCCTAATAAAAAAGCAGTCTAATTAGACTGCTTTTTTATTAGGCGAAAATTATAAATTAGTTCAATTT
>JBEDKT010000076.1:0-4119 GCA_041172025.1 Bacteroidota bacterium | reverse complement strand
TTAAATATTCAATAAATAATCCCACTGCATAATCGTTATCTGCAACATGCGCAAATGGGGTAGGTTTCCCTATTTTGGTGCCCTCGGTATGGTCATTGATAAACCTAAGTGTATTTAAGGAAGGCACGCTGCCCGCAGCATACAATGAATCAAATTCTCGCTTCCATTGATAAAACCTTGATGTATCTCTTACACTTTCATCCCAGCTTGTAAAATAGGGGCAAAATTTTCCTTCTAGTGTAGGATAATTTGCCGTGTAGTCGTCTGCAAATTCACCATAGCTTCTGAAACTAACTCTTGCCTTTAAAGCATGGTCCCATAAGAAACCTCCTTTTGGGGAAGCGATATTTTTTTGTCCTTCATAATCATAAGTGCCTCCTCTGCCTCCATAACTAGTTACCCAAGTTTTTTCATTATAGTCGTTGGCATAAGCAGCCATACTCCAGCTATGTCCGTCTGCACTTACTTCTGCATCTACGTAAAAATTGTCCAGTAATACAAATTGCTCCGAAATTGCATGTTGGTTTGGTGTAATATTTCTTCCAAATAATAATAAACTACTATCTCCTTTCCCTTGTGGCAAATCACTAAGCACTTGGTCATAAGTCCTATTTTCTTTAATGATATAAAAAATATGTTTAATGGGTGAGCTGTCCCCAACATTTTTTGGTATAGGATTACCTATTTCTCCATTAGTAGAAAGTTCCTTGTTTTTATTATAGGGGGTATTTTTATATACTTGATTTGTTAAGCTTGTTAATTCCTGAATTGTTGGTTCTTTGAAAATAGATAAGCTTCCTTTAAATAAACCACCAATATATTCAACTTCTTTTGGCTTTACTTTTAAATCGCCTGCTTGATAATTAACGGCTTGCTTCTTTTTTACAGGATTTGGTCCATTTGGATTGGCATTGGAACCGAGGCCCTTTCCATTAGTGACAAATAATTTCCCGTTTACTACTTTTAAGTTTGTTGGATACCAACCTGTTGGAATAAAACCTAGGCTTTTACCAAATCCTTTATTGGTAACATCAAAAACAGCTAAGTTATTATTGTCTGCATTGGCAATATACAATTTTGTATCGTTTTCATTTAAAGCTAGTCCGTTTGTAGTAGAACCATTTGGCGCATTAGGGTAAAGTGCTGTATTTAAAACTTCAACAATAGTTAAACTTTTTGTGTCCACCACTGCAACGCTATTGTCATTTGCGTTTGCTACGTATAAAAAATCTGCTTTTTTAGTTAACAATAGTTCATTAGGATTATCACCAACAGCTAGTTTTTTGATAGCCATTTTCTTTTCTGTATCCCATATTAATAATTTATCACTACCCCATAATGAAATATAAAGGGTTTTTTTATCGGGGCTCAATACACATGTATACGCTTCTGATTCTAAACTATATTTTTTTGCTTGCTTTGTTTTCAAATCAATTTCATACAATGCATTATTTTCTTTTGTAACAACATACATAATTTGTTTTGCATCATTTATACAAAGTCCTGTTGGTGAAATTCTAACTGGCCATTTTTTGCCTAATAAAATAGAATCTACTAATTTCATTTTTTTATTAGTTACTTCATACTTTAATATCCAATTATCATTACCCCCACTTGCGTATAAAAATTTATTATCTGCACTAAAGCAAAGTCCATACCAACTTTTTTCTGTTGTTACATAATCAACTATCGTTTCTGATGCAATGTCAACCAAGTGTATGCCCTGAGTGCTCTGTCCATTATTAGTTATGGCAGCAAATTTTTTATTTGGACTTACCACAATATTAAGTGGCAAATCTTCTAATGGCAATTGTTTGCCAATTGGACTAAGTGTCCATCCATTAGGAAGCATTGTATTTTTAACTTGTGCATTTACTGTTGTATTAAGTAAACAAGCTGTCAATGTAACAAGTCCTAACTTGAATAATTTCATGGGTTTATATTTAGTCGTTAATTATTAATCCTGATGTTTTATAGTGGTCATCGCGTTGTTCATTTTCATTGTCCATTTTAGGACCTTGTTTTACCTTCTTCCAATCAATTTGATAGTTGTATTTTTTCATTGCCTTGTCCCAGTCAAACACTTCTTGACTCGGGAACTCAAAGTAGTATGGGCTAAAGTTGGGTTTATTTGTAAAGAAATCAGATAATAAAGAAGCTGTAATATCATATTGATTTACATAAGGCACTCCTAATACATTATATATTACTTTTAGTATTGAACCAAAGTTAGCGTGTGTATTTGATACATAATTTCTTTTTACATAAGGACCCGCCATCATTAATACACTCCTATGAGCGTCAATATGATCCACTCCACCCTGTGGGTCGTCCTCGGTAACAATCACTAACATATCCTTCCAATAGGGAGTCTGACTTAAGAATTGAAGCATTCTTCCTAATGCCAAATCATTATCGGCCATATAGGAGTGCTTAAAGGGGTAGCCGTCTTCTGGTCGTTCGTCGGCAGTGTGGTCATTTGGTAACATTACTGTTATTAATTGAGGAAGGCTGTCTTTACCTGTTAGCCATTTCTTTGAAAATTCCTCTTCAAATTGTTTCATTCTAAATTGGTCTGGAATATTGGTATTGTAGCCAGCATAATTATGAGAGGTGTTTTCCCACACGCCTTTTTGCATGGGTACCATAACAATATGTCCAGCGCCTGTCGCTGTATCGTTCCAGTCTTCTCTAACGTGAGCCGTTTCATTAGCCTGTCCAAAATTGTAGTAGCTAATTTTTTTTCTATCTAATGCTTCCCATAATCCACCAATTTCAGCATAATCTTCGGGGTCCATACTTCCTGTTGAACCAGGGAATCTACGACCCGGGGCTGTAGAAAAATAATCAGCTGTTTTATTTGTGCTAGAATTTGTTTCTACCCATTCGTTCGGAATAACCCCCATCATCCAATGGTGCCCGTGTATGGAAGCATCGCTATCACAATAAAAGTTATCACTCATTGAAAATTGCTTTGCAATTTTATGATGGTTGGGTGTAACATTTACATTTTTAACTGTTTTATTTTTTCCATAAATATTTACATCTAATCCAAATCTTGCAAGACCAGCATCTCCTTTTACATTTTTCATTTGTCCGAATACTTCATCAAAAGTTCTATTCTCTTTTGTGATAAAAACAATATGTTTTATTGGTGTAGCTATACTGCCAGGTAATACTGGCAATGGGCCATTATCCTCTTGCGTTTTAACTGTGTACGTATTTTTTATAACTTGTTTTGTATACTCGCTTAGGGTTGCTGAGCTTGGATTTAACACATCTTGAAAACCACCTAATTGCACATCTCCAATATAAGTTCCTTGCACTGGGATTTTGAAATCTTTCCCGCCATTAGGCCCCGCTCCTAAGCCTCTGCAAGAAGTAATGTATAAATGTTTGTCGTCATTAGAAAGTTGCACTCTTGTTGTGCCCCATCCCGTTGGAATTAAGCCAATTGTTTTATTTTTTTCAATGTCAATTTTAGCGACTGCGTTAAAACCTAAAAGTGCTACAAACAAATATTTTTCGTCTTTAGTAATAGTAATACCAAAAGGTAGCAGGCCCCTATATTTATCTAATTTATCATCTACAGTAATGGGTATATGCCTAACTATTTCGCCGCGTTTATAATCAATCACAGCAATATTATCATTCGTTGCATTCGTTACATATCCAAACTTCTTACCCATCACAATTGAATTAGGGCTTGCTCCTCCAATCACTTCCGCGTCTTCTACTAATGTGCCTAAAAGTAATCCTGTTTTTAAACGAGCAGTAACTTTATTTGTTGTTAAATTAATACAATAAACACTCATCGCTTCCTTCGCATTAGGATCACCTAAGCCTGGAATTTTTTTACTATCAATAACTGTCCCTTCAATGGAAGCTTTTGTATTATTGCCATAAGGATGGAAGGGGATATATTGAGACTGTATATTGTCTTTGGTAGTTCCCTCTACTAAAGGGTATGCGTACATACCTACATTAGCAACCAATACTGTTTTTTGGTCAGGAGAAATAGCTAATCCAAATGGTTGCCTACCTGTTTCAATAGACGCTATTATTTTTCTTTGATTTAAACTGTACCTAACTAGTCTAAAATTTCCTCTATCTAAAATA